>DATKWY010000202.1:0-5993 GCA_035529295.1 Candidatus Desulfaltia sp.
CACCCAGTAGACCACACGGTAGCCCCCAACCCGCACCCTGAACCACCCCGACATCCCCCGCATCCACTCCACGTCAAACCTCCCAACAGGAACCGGGTCACCCTCAAGAACCTGAAGAA
Organism: Candidatus Desulfaltia sp.; assembly: GCA_035529295.1. GTDB lineage: Archaea > Thermoproteota > Bathyarchaeia > TCS64 > TCS64 > RBG-16-57-9. The sequence goes on from DATKWY010000202.1 coordinate 120, forward strand.
GATCCAGCACCCGCTCCCTCACAGACGCCGGCAGATCATCCAAGGCCCGGGCAGCCCTACGGTGAACCCTGACCCGATACAAGACTACCCACGCCGCCGACCATAACGATCCAAAACCTCGTCCAACGGCACATAGTCCCCGTCCCCCGCCTCGCCCCTCATCCTCTCCAGCTCCCGCCTCTCCTCCTCCGGGACCTCCACAACGGGGACAAGCCTACGCTCCAACGCCTCAACCCTCGCACGAAGCGCCTCCACCTCACGGCTCAGCCGCTCCACCTCGGAGACCATCAACAAAAAAACCGAACCCCACCCTATAACACTACCGAAAACACTGAACCCAAGGACGCCCCGGAACAACCCAACGCCGTCCACGAGGCCCATAAGAAAAAGTTAGAAGCCAAACCACCCCCATGACAGCCAGAGACGTGGAGGCGGAGGACACGGACCACAAAACAAAGAAGCCAAGGTTCATGAACGACTGGACCCCCGAACAACTAGAACGAGCCACTAAAAGATTCCACAACGTGGTAACCATCCCCGTCGACGCCCAGATCAAAGGCGACCACCTCGTCCTCAACCTCCAGGAAGCCAAAAGAATCCTCGAAGCCGCGGAACAGATCGTCCTCATGGACTGCACCTGCAGGACCCAGCGAGGCAACTGCGACGCACCCATACACACCTGTCTGAGGCTCAACGAACGAGCAAAACAGGCCCTCGAGATCGATGAACTCAAGAAGCTGAACCCGAGACAAGTCCCCGTCCAGGAGGCCCTCAAGGCCCTCGAGGAGTCCCACAGAAGCGGCCTGGTGCACCTCGCCATATCCGTAGACCAGAGCCAGGTGAACGAGGTGTGCAGCTGCTGCCCATGCTGCTGCATGGCCCTCTCGGCCGCCCTCCGATTCGGCCTGGCCCCCAGGCTGCTGACCTCAAAAACAGTGTCCTCCACGGACATGCAGAAGTGTGCCGCCTGCGGGGCCTGCCTACAGAGGTGTAGGCTCGACGCCCGAGAGATCGTAGAAGGCTCCTTGATCACACACCCGGACAAGTGCATAGGCTGCGGACTATGTGCCTCAACCTGCCCCACGCAGGCGATTAAACTCGTCGCCAAAGGGTTTTCGCATCAGATCCCATCTTGAGAAAATAATCGTCTATGAAACCTAAAACACGTTGAACTAACCAGGGAGCCAGTGAGAGCCCTCATGGGTTATGGTTGACTTCAACTTCTCTCGATCATTTACTCACTCAATTTGAGCCAACCACCGTTTTTCCTTTAACTCAAACTATAAATTACGTTAATCTTTTCTAATTTACACCTAAACCTAACAACCATTAAATAGTGTATAGATACACTACCAAAACGGGAAAAACTGTGGCAGATATGCTATTCAGCGTTCCCGGAATAATAAACGGAAGATTCCTAGGATTCCTACTAAACATAGCAATGGCAGCACTAGTCTACTACTACATCAAGTCCAAGAAGGAGATACACATACGCAGAGTCCCCGGCCTAGACGCCATAGAGGAAGCCGTCGGCCGATCCGCAGAGATGGGCAAACCCGTCATCTGCAGCTTCGGCATAGGCGGCTTCACCTACTGGACCCTGGCAGGGCTCAGCATCCTCAGCCATGTGGCGCGCCTGTCAGCGAAGACGGGGAGCCGCCTCATAGTGCCCACGGGCGGGGGCGACCAGGCCCTCATAGTCAGGCCCGTGGCCGAGGAGATCGTCAAGACAGCATACACATTGGAGGGCGTCGAGGACCAGTACAACCCCGACGACCTACCCTTCCTCAGCGGCCAGCAGTACGCCTACGTGGGCGGCTACGTCGGCATCATGCAGCGCGTCAGGCCAGGCAGCGTCATTATGACGGGCAGCCACGCCTCCGACGCCATGAACATCGCCGAGACCAGCAACGCCGTGGGCGCCATTACCATCACCTCGGGCAGCTACATAGGCAACGTGGCCGCCCTAGCATGCGCGTCCGACTACATACTCATCGGTGAGGAGGCACCCGCAGCGGGCGCCTACCTCTCAGAGGACCCGTCCCAGAGGGCCAGCATCAGGGTGCAGGACCTCTTCAAGTGGCTCGCAATAGCCATAATGATACTGGGGATAGCGGCCAGGAGCGTCGGCAACGACCTGATGCTCCGGCTGCTATCCACGTAGGAGGTGTAAAGGTTGGCAGAGATACTCAAGAATAGACAGCTCCAGATAATCGTCATGATGCTCAGCTTCCTGTTCGTCTTCCTACCCTACTTCCTTAACGTGCCCCAGCTCAACACGGCCTCCACCAAGCTCATCACCATAACCAGCATAGTCACCGCCTTCACCGTCGCACTGGCCGTCATAGCCCAGTTCAGGCGAGGCATGAACATCATCAACAGGCGCAGCCGCGGCTGGTACTTCAAGGCCTACATGCTTGTGACCCTGGTGCTCATGCTGGTATTCAGCCTCATAAGCAGGGAGACGGGGCCCTACCACTGGGTCATGTTCGCGGTGGTCAACCCCCTCAGCTCAGTCAACTACGGCATACTCGCCTTCTACATGGCGTCCACATGCGCACGCGCCTTCAGGGCACGCAACACCAAGGCACTTCTACTGCTCCTCTCAGGCTTCATCGTGCTCCTCTACCAGGCGCCCCTCACAGGGGCCTACATACAGGGCTTCGAGCCCATCGCCCTATACCTGGGCGGCACCTTCGCCCTCGCGGCCGGCAGGATGTTCCTCATCAGCGTCACCGTGGGCGCCATAGTCTTCGGCGTCAGGGTGATACTGGGCAACGAGCCCTCGGTGCTGGGCATTAGCAAGGAGGAGTGATGATGGCAAAAGAAAGCGGCGGAATACTGAAGTGGATGGCGGAGTACGACAGGCGCTACGTGTACCTAGCCCTGTTCCTGGTGACGGTGGGGCCGCTACTGCGCCCCATAGGCATGCCCATCAGCGTCAGCCCAGACACGCGCCAGTACTATGGAGTCCTCCAGCAGGTACAGCCCGGCGACAAGGTGTTCTTCACCCTGAACACGGAGTTCAGCGGCTACAACGAGATCCAGAGCGGCATCATAGCGACGATGCGCGTCCTCGTGGAGAAGAACGCCAGGGTCTGCTTCGGGGTCGCCCACGTGGAGGCCACCGTCATACCCGAGCTCATCGTCAAGGCTGTTCAGAGCGAGATGGAGGCCAACGACTACCAGTACGGCAGGGACTACATCATCCTCGGATACATATTCCCTAACGAGGCCGCGGTGGCGGCCGGCGCCCAGGACTTCCACGGCGTCGTCACCCAGGACTGGCTCGGCCGGCCCATAGCCGGCACCTTCCTGGACGAGATCGACGACTGGGAGGACTGGGACCTCATAGCCGACTTCACCACCGGCATCGCCACCAGCTACCTGATCAACCACTACGCCCTCAGGGGGACACCCATGATCATGAACTGCATAGGCATCATGATAGCCTCCGAGAAGCCCTACGTGGACACGGGCGTCCTACTGGCCCTCCTCCAGAGCATGAGGGGGGGCGCCGAGCTGGAGTTCCTCATAGGACACCCCGGCCCCGGCCTCACAGCCATGGACGGCTTCTCCTTCGGACACTACATGCTGATAGTGTTCGTGCTCATCGGCAACATCGGCTACTTCGGCTACACGAGGCAGCAGCAGATGAGGGTCGATAAGGAGGGACATGAATGACTGACATAATAGAGATCTCGGTGGTGGCCGTGGGCACGTTCCTGGCCATGAGCATGTTCAGCACGCTATACGGGAAGAGCAGCCCACTCTACGCCCTGGCCGAGGAGAGCTACATCGGGTTCGCCACCGGCCTCACCATAATCTGGAACGTCGACTACATCTGGAAGACGGGCATCGTAAACATACTTGCCGGCGACTGGGTCCTAATATTCAGCATCCTACTCGGAGCCATGATACTGCTGAGAGTCCACCCCAAGTACAGCTACGTGGCCAGGCTACCCATAGCCATAGTGCTGGGCGCCCAGTTCGGCCTCAGCCTGCGCACAATTATCTTCACGGGCTTCATACAGCAGATACAGGCGACCATCGTGCCCCTGTTCACGGGCGGCACCCAGACGCTGATATACAACTGGACCATCGTCATCTGCGTCATCTTCATGCTCACCTTCTTCTTCTACACCATAGAGATGGAGGGGGCCCTGGGGATGAGCGCCAGGTTCGGCGAGTACCTCCTATACATAGCCTTCGGAGCCGTCTTCGCGCAGACTTTCATGGGGAGGCTCGGCCTCGTCATCGGCTTCCTGCAGAGCTACACGATACCCGACTGGAAGACTCCGTACCTGTTAGGCAGCATGCTCCTAGTCCTCGCACTCATCGTGTACATGGATAAGGCGGGGCTGCTGGAGAAGCTGACACCAGAAGAGTAATACCCACCTTTTTTTACTATATTCTTCTATGACCGTCGAGTGGCAACACTGGGAGGACCTTTCATCCGAGAGGGAGAAGGAGCTCATCGATAGTCTGGCCAACGCCTTCGTCAAGCGCGGACTGGGCCTCATGGGCAGGATGCTGCTGGAGAGCGGCGGCCCCCTGACGAGCATGTTCGCCGAGTTCTACATGGGCATATACGGGCCCTTCTTCGACTTCCTGGAGGTGGACGAGTACGTGGCGCTACTCAGGAACAAGAGGAACCTGAAGAAGCTGGTTAAACGGATCGAGGAACTGGAGGAGGAGAGAGAGAAGAAGGAGAAGAAGAGGAAGGAGAAGCCTCCCGCTCAAAAGGATGAGGCTGCAAAACAAGAAGAAGAGGTTAAGAAAGAAGGCTCGTCGTAGTTAGGTCTTCTCGTCCTCCGGGTTGGGGTCCTTGTCCCCTGAGCCGCCCTCTCGGCCACTCCCCTTAGACAGCCCAGCCTTCAGGTCCCTCTTCACCCTGAACGACCAGAGGCCGAGGCCCAGAACCAGCAGGTTGACCAGCGTGAAGGACGGCAGGTCCACACTGATCATGTTGGTCAGATAGAAGAGGTCGGCCACGATGACGATGACCATGAAAACGTTCGCAGCCAGCAGCATCTGCCGGGTCCTCTGGGGCAGGGATTCCGTCAAAGCCTTCCTCAACCCATCTTGTGGGGCTTGGAGAGGAGCTCGGCGACATCAGCCTTCTTTATGGCCTCCACCAGCTTCACCACCTCATCTGTGAAGGGCATCATGATCTCCTCCCCGATCTTACTGGTGGCGGTGGTGGACACGATCTTCTTGCCGGCCGAACCCAGGACGCCCGTGGGCGTCAGGTCGACGGTGTCCCAGGGAAACTGCATAGACCCCAGGTTGCTGATGCCCGTTATGGGCAGGGACCCTAAGTGGGTGCTCTGCGTTGTGTCCACAGCCTTATCCATCTTCACCAGGTGGCCGTGGTAGTAGAGGTTCATGCTGGTCTCCTTCGACCCCGCGTGGCCGTCTATACCCGGGGGGAAGGTCATGAGTACCGCCGCGAAGACGTCAAAGTCCCTTCGGAGGGCGCCAGCCACCTCTATGAGGGCCGCGGTGTTGCCGCCGTGGCCGTTGAAGAACAGTATCTTTCTGGCGCCGTGGCTGGCGGCCGCCAGGGCCACGGACAGCATGTAGTCCCTGAAGACCTCGGGGGGTACCCAGAGGGTGCCGGGGAACTGCCTGTGGTGCTCGCTGATGCCCACGGGTACGACTGGTAGGACAAGGACGCCGGCCCTGTCGCCCACGGCCTTGCTGAAGGCGGCGGCGATGAGGTGGTCGGTGCCCAGGGGGTTGTGGGGGCCGTGCTGCTCGGTGCTACCCACGGGAAGTATGACTGTGTCGTTCTCCCTGAACAGCTTCTCGGCTTCGGCCCAACTGACCTCGGCTAACTGAACCATGAAATCACCTGATCATCTTCTGGTT
>DATKWY010000203.1:0-2878 GCA_035529295.1 Candidatus Desulfaltia sp.
TACCCAGGTTTCTGGGAACACATGGAGCGGCTTGGGGCAGATATCAGGAGGATCGCGAGATGAGTAACACGTTTGGAACAGCGTACAGGGTGACGAGCTTCGGGGAGAGCCACGGAGCCTGCGTGGGGGTGGTGGTGGACGGGTGCCCTGCGGGTCACAGGATCAGCCCTGAAGCCATCCAGAGAGAGATGGATCGGAGGAGGCCAGGGCAGAGCAGCGTCTCCACACCTAGGAGCGAGCGAGACAGAGTCGAGGTGCTGTCCGGCGTGTTCAAGGAGGTCACGACCGGGGCCCCCATATGCATGATCGTCTGGAACCGCGACGCAGACCATTCACCTTATGACCGGATCAGGGACACGCCCAGACCAGGCCACGCCGACTACACGGCGTCAGTCAGGTACGGGGGCCACCAGGACTACAGGGGCGGTGGAAGGTTCTCGGGCAGGAACACCGCCGGCTTGGTGATGGCCGGAGCCCTCGCCAGACAAGTGCTGGCCGGGTTAGGCGTTGAAGTGCTTGGCTACACATGGCAGATCGGTGAAGTCGTGGCCCCTGAGCCCACTCCGCAGGAAATAAGAGACCAGGGGGAGGCCAACCCTGTGAGGTGCCCCCACCAGGCCTCCGCCGACGGGATGATAGCTGCGATAGAGGAGGCGAGAAAGGCGGGAGACAGCCTGGGCGGTAAGATCGCATGCATGGCTCTCAACGTACCGCCCGGTTTGGGGCAGCCTGTCTTCGACACACTGGAGGGCGACCTGGCCAAGGCCCTGTTCAGCGTCCCCGCCGTTAAGGCCGTGGAGTTCGGGGCAGGCGTCGGCCACGCATCCATGAAGGGCTCTGAGAGCAACGACCAGTACGTCATCGAGGACGGGCGGGTGCGGATGACGACCAACAACTCTGGGGGAATCCACGGAGGAATCAGCAACGGCATGCCCATCACGTGCCTCGTCACCTTCAAGCCCACACCCAGCATACTCAGGCCCCAGCGCACCGTGAACCTGGCCACCAACGAGGAGACCATCATAGAGGTGACAGGCCGACACGACCCGTGCATAGTGCCCAGGGCGGTTCCAGTGGTGGAGAGCGTCGTGGCCACGGTCCTGCTGGACCACGCCCTGAGACGCGGGTGCATAGGGCAGGTCTTGGAGGAAGAGCGATGAGTTACGAGGAGGAGATCAGGCCCCTCAGAGCCGAGATAAACAGGCTCAACCAGGAGATACTGGACAGGATACGCGAGAGAGTAGACATTGCCCTACAGATAGGTGAGGCGAAGAAGAAGCACGGGAGACCCGTGAGGGACCCGGCACGGGAGACCGTTGTACTAGACCAGGTGGCGAGGCTGGCGGAGTCCCGTGGGCTTGAGTCGGAGGCGATCCGACGCGTGTTCAGGGAGATCATCGAGCTATGCGTGGCGGCGGAGGAAGCCCAATGAGGGTGGCGTTCCAGGGAGAATGGGGCGCCTACAGCGAGGAGGCCATTGTCAGTCACTGGGGTGACGGGGCTGAGCCCATGCCCCGCCCATACCTGCATGATGTCTTCGACTCAGTGGAGAAAGGAGAAGCTGAGGTTGGCCTTGTCCCAGTAGAGAACAGCATAGAGGGAACAGTGACTAGGACCTTAGATCTCCTTTATGAGAGACCTTTGAAGATTCTGGATGAGACAGTGCTCAGGGTACGGCACTGCCTGGTAGCCAACCCAGGGGTGAAGCTGGAGGATGTCAGGAGGGTGTACAGTCACCCGCAGGCCCTCGGCCAGTGCCGGGTATTCCTGGAGAGGCATGGATACGAGCCTGTGGGCGAGTACGACACGGCGGGCAGCGTCAAGCTCGTTAAAGAGAGGGGCATGATGGACGCCGCGGCCTTGGCCAGCAGGCGGGCTGCTGAGGTCTACGGCATGGAGGTGCTGGCGGAGGGCGTGGAGACGCACAGCGAGAACTATACACGCTTCTTGGCTATCGGGACAGGGGAGACCGGCCTCACGGGTAGAGACAAGACGAGCTTGGCTTTCACCCTGGACCGGAATGGTGCACTGGTCGGAGCCTTGAACGCGTTAGCTGTGACGGGCGTCAACCTTCTCAGGATCGATTCTAGGCCCTTGTTGGGTGAGCCCTGGAAGTATGTGTACTTCGTTGACCTGGAGGGACACGTCAAGGAACCTTCCGTGAGACGCGTAGTAGAGAAGCTGGGAGAGCAAACCAGCAACGTGAAACACCTGGGCTCCTACCCCAGGACTGTCTGACACCGTGGGCGGCGCACGGGTTAACGGTCATATATACAAGCCCCACAGTATTACGGGATGATCAGCCTCAGGGACGTCTACTCGGCCCGCAAACGGGTCCAGGTCTGGGCCCGCCGCACCCCCATGGAGCTATCCAGGCCCCTCAGCAAAATGTATGGAGGAGAAGTGTGGCTCAAGCTGGAGAACTACCAGGTGACGGGCAGCTTCAAGATCAGAGGAGCCACCAACAAGCTGCTGTCCCTGAGCGAGGAGGAGAGGAGGAGGGGCGTAGTCACATCCTCTTCGGGGAACCACGCCCAGGGCGTGGCCTACGCGGCCAGGGAGCTGGGTGTGGAGGCCACCGTGGTGGTCCCGAAGCCAACCCCCAAGGTGAAGGTGGACGCCATCAGGGGTTACGGCGTCAACCTCATCGTGGAGGGCCGCGAGTACATGGACTCTGAGCGCCTGGCCCGGAAAATAGAGCGGGATGAGGGCCTCACCTTCGTCTCCCCCTACAACGACCTGGACCTCATCAAGGGCCAGGCTACTGTGGCCCTGGAGATGGTGGAGGACCAGCCGGACCTTGACGTGGTCCTGGTGCCGGTTGGGGGCGGAGGCCTGGCCTCCGGCGTCGCCTCAGTCTATAAACAGGCCACAGATG
>DATKWY010000204.1:0-2175 GCA_035529295.1 Candidatus Desulfaltia sp.
GTATGTCGTTGACCCTCATGGCGAACTCGTCAACCCAGCCTCCGACGTAGCCCGATGTGAGCCCCACCAGGACGCCCAGGACCACCGCGATGACCGCCGAGAAGATGCCTATGATTATGGATATCCTGCTCCCGTGCATGAGCTGGGTGAATATGTCTCGGCCGTAGTTGTCGGTCCCCAGATACCCGAAGGACTCGCCCCATATGCGGGCGCTCATGTCGTCCAGGTACACCTTCACAGAGCCGCCCTCGCTCATCGTGGTGACCCTGAATATAATCTGGTACTCGCCGCTCTGAGGGAACATCCTGGACGCGTCGCCCAGTATGTCGTTGAACAGCCGCAGCCTGAGGATGGCGTCGTTGGTGTCGATCTGGGGCCTGGGGACCGTCCAATCCAGGCTCCTCCTCTGAGGCCCCGAGGTCCACAGCTCCAGGGTGTTGCCGTCGATCTGGCGCAGAAGGACCTGTATTCTCCACGTCGCCTCCCCTGTGACCTCCGCCATGTAAGCCACGTGGACTGAGAACCTCCTGGGGGGCTTGTAGCTGTACTGGTAGGTCTTAACAATGGAGGCAGCGCCTTCACCGCTGACCGCACCCATCACCTCCACCGCCCCGGGGCCGCTGCCGATCTCCACTAGGGGTATGCCCGGGTAGCCCTTGGAGCTCGTCCAGGAGACGGTTGAGCCCCCCGACGCTTCTGTCCTCCACTCGGCCAACGCCTCGGCCGTGGAGAAGGCCGGGTTCTGCACCAGGTACAGGTTGGGGGGCAGGGTGGGGTCCAGCCACTGGGGCTTTGCTCTGAAGTTGGCCAGCTGCATGGTGTACATGGGGTCGTAGGGCGTCAGGTAGGGCGCCAGCGCGGCCATCCCTATGAAGACGAGGAGGAGCAGCAGTCCAGCCTGACCCATCCTGTTCCGGAGGTACATGCCGCCGAACTCGGTTACGCTCTTCCTCAGCTGCTTCCCGTCCAATGTCATCTACTCCTGCTTTATCCTCGGGTCCAGGAACCCGTAGATGAGGTCCGCTATCAGGTTGGCCGCCACCACCATAACCGATATTATGAAGAATATCCCCTGGAGGGCCGGGTAGTCCTGTTTCAGTATGGCGTCCCAGATGTATCTTCCCAGCCCGTACCAGCTGAACACGGTCTCCGTGAGCAGCGCCCCCGACAGGAGGAACCCGAAGGCTAACGCGATCACGGTCACCATGGGCAGCATGGCGTTCCGGAGAGCGTGCTTGTACTGCACGGTCCTCTCGTCCAGGCCCTTGGCCCGGGCCAGCTGGATGTAGTCCTCCGTCAGCACGTCTATCATGGCGGCCCTCATGATGAGGGCGTAGCCGCCGAACAGGATGATGACCAGGGCGAAGGTGGGCAGCGTCATGTGCCACATGATGTCCAGGACCAGGGCGAGGGGGTCCGTGGGCGCCGGGACGCTGGTGGTGCCCCTTATGGGGAACCATTTGAGGTCCACCCCGAAGATGAGGAGCAGTATGAGGCCCAGCCAGAAGACGGGCACCGAGTTACCCAGGAACCCGAAGCTGATGGCGGTGATGTCCACCAGGCTTCCCCTCCTCGCCGCGGCCACTATCCCCACCACCATCCCCAGGACTACAGAGATCACGGTCGCCGTCCCCACCAGCAGCAACGTGTTGGGCAGCCTCACCATAATGTCCTCCGCGATGGGCCGCTGGCTGTAGAAGCTGTACCCGTAAAAGCCCCGAAGACTCTGGATCATGTACTGAACGTACTGCTCCCACAGCGGCTTGTCCAATCCGAACAGCTCGTAGAGGCGCGCCACCTGCTCGGGGCGCAGCCGCACCATGTCGGCGATCATGGCAACCGGGTTCCCGGGCATCATCCTGAAGATGACGAAGTTCATGGTCATGATTATCAGGATTGTGACGATGGCGAAGGCCACCCTCTTGGCGACGTAGGACAGCAGACCCATACTATCAATATTCCCTAAGACTGAGAGTATTTCAATTTTCTTTACAAAAATATGGGGTGGGGCTAAGCCCCGGGTGCTCTTCTTCGCATCACGACGTAGCCGGCGGCCACCAGCACCACCACGACCACTAGGCCGGCGTAGTACATGGTGTAGTCCGGGGGCTTCTCCTCGACGACCAGGTTGTAGTCGTCGCGGGCCCCGATACCCACAACAGTCACGGGGGCGGT
>DATKWY010000205.1:0-2028 GCA_035529295.1 Candidatus Desulfaltia sp.
ACCAGGGCCCTGCCCCTATCCGGGTAGTTGATGGTCACGTCCAGGTGCATATAGTCCACGGCAGGGTACTCGGCCAGGCTCACCGCGCACACGTACTTTAGCTGACCGTCCACATCTGCCCGGAAGAGCCTCTTCGCCGTCTCCAGGACCCCGGTGACGGTGGATCGCTGCCCCACGCCGATGGCTATGGTCTCCTCGTCCACGATCTGGGTGTCGCCCCCCTCCACGCAGGGCGGCTCGCTGAAGACGCCCTCGGCCTCGTTGGCGTCGTAAACGATCTCCGTGTTCTCCCTCAGCACCGGGTCGTACGTGTAGCAGAGCTTCACCACCCTGGGCTCGTAGCGGCGGCTGTACCGCCTCATGTTGCAGATGACCGCGCCCACCTGGGTGGTGAAGCTGGTGTCCCTAGTATATGTCCAGGCCACCCTCCTGTGGTCGGGGAGCACCACCCGGTCACCGGCCTCGTCGTAGTAGGGCCTGGGCGGGTGCCCCCACATGAGGTGGTCGACGGTAAGCGTCTCCGGGTCGGGGGCCTCGGGCATCCCATCCCAGACATCCTCCACCATCTGCTCTCTCTCCGCCAGAGTAGCGTCCCCCAGTATCTTCTCCAGCATGGACTTTACCTCAAAGACCCGGACGCCCTCATCCTTCAATATCTTGGGGAGCTGAAGCCACTCCTCATGACCGGGCTCCATCTGGGCGTGGGGGTCCCTGGCCACGTAGTGGGTGCTGCTCTCAACGCCGGCGAAAGGCAGCCTCCCGGTCCAGAGCTGCTCCGCGGAGTCCTGAACTAGGACGGCGCGGAGCCGACCCGACTCGGACTTGACTGTCCACATGGGTACCCTAAGGGTGGATTAAGAGTATAGAATTATCGTATAGAGGGTTACTCTCATCTCCTTGAAATAACTTGACACGAAACACTATATTTGGGGGGTGTACACCACCCCAAGTTTCGCGTCACATACAAGGGAAGATCACGTGCGGGTGAGACAAAAACAGGGAGAAGCCGAAATAAAGACTCCCCGGGGGCTAAAAGGATAAAACGGTAGGGACCACGATAAGAATCAGATTGAAGAGCTACGCCAGGCTCGTGCTCCTGCTCCTCGTGCTAGCCCTAAGTGTAGGTATGCTCTCCACGGCCATCAACATACTGGGGGACATCACGCGCCTAGACCTGGACGAGGACAAGCCCGGCCCAGTGAACCCCATCATGGATCCTGCGGGCATGGGCAAGTCCACGGAGAGCGTAGGCGTGGACGATGAGGAGCCCAGGGAGATGGGCCCCATCATGGAGATCAGGCTACCGACCTACACCAGGTACCTGAGGCGGTACCCCGCCGAGAACTACACGCTGGGCAGGTGGGTGGAGTCAAAGCAGTACCCGACGGAGATCTACAACGGGCAGCTCATCCCCAGCGAATACGAGGGCCGAGTCACCTACGCCTTCAAGCAGTTCTACGTGACGCCCCTCACCACTTTCCACGGCTACGTACCTGTCGCGCCAAATACCGTGACCCTCATGCTCAACACAAGCCTCGCCTACATACCTGAGGCTCAAAGCTTCCTGTCCCTGGGGCCCTTCGACCAGCCCTACTGGGTGTCCTGGCAGATGCCCTACTACAACGAGGCCTCACTGAGGTCGGCTACCCCGGTGGGGAGCGAGCCCATGCTGAACGTACCCGACAACGTAGAGGCCAGGCTGGCCGCCCTGGCCCAGCAGATAACGGCAGGCCGCACCTCCCCCTACGACAAGTATCGGGCGATAGAGGCCTACCTGAAGGAGAACTACAAGTTCAAAAAAGAGTTCAGGCCCGCCCCGCCCACCATCGACCCCGTGGAGTGGTTCCTCTTCAATACCCGGGAGGGCGTGGGCAGCCACTTCAACAGCGCCCTAATACTCCTAGCCCGCAGCGCCGGCCTCCCGGCCCGCGCCGTCATAGGTTACATGATAGACCCATACAACGATATTCAATACGTGATGCCCCAGCAGGCGTACCTCTACGCCGAGGCCAAGTTCCAGGGCCAGGG
>DATKWY010000206.1:0-3062 GCA_035529295.1 Candidatus Desulfaltia sp.
GTTGAATATCTACCGGAACCTTCCGTAGGATATGTGAAAAGATTGGAGAAACCCAAGATAGTACACGTCGTACTAGACGTTCTTAAGCCCCACCAACCCTCGTTGCCGGAGTTCACCATGTATGTGGGCGAGCTGAGCGGCATTACAAAAGTAGACGTCTCGCTGGTCGAGATGGATGAGAAGACGGAGAGCCTCAGGGTCATAATCTACGGCAACAACGTGGATTATGACGAGCTAAGGGCACACATGGCCAAGCAGGGCGCAGTGATCCACAGCGTGGATCAGGTTGTAGTAGAGTAGGGATGCAGCTGAAGCCCACCCTCCAGCCCTTCCTTGACAAGGGCACGGACCCCGAGGGCGCTGAAATCGTTCTCTTCGCGGCGCCCCTGGACAAGACCACAAGCCACAGGAGCGGCGCAAGGTTCGGGCCCCACGCCATACGCGTGGAGAGCACCTACCTGGACACCTACAGCGCCAGAACGGGCCTCGACTGGGGTGACCTGAGCCTCGCCGACATCGGGGATGTGGACTGCCCAGACGTGGACGCTGCGCTCAGAGGAGTACAGGAGACTGTTTCAAAGGTCAACGGGCTGCCCGTTATTCTGGGTGGTGAGCACACCATAACCCTAGGAGCACTACGGGCCCTGAAGCCTGGCCTGGTCATAGTATTCGACGCCCACCTGGACCTCAGAGACGAGCTCTTCGGTGAACGCATGTGCCACGCCACGTACCTCAGGCGTGGATTAGAGGAGTTCGGCTGCAAGGCGCTGATCATCGGGGCCAGGGCCCTCTCAGATGAGGAGGTGGAATACGCCGCCTCCAACCCAGATGTGGCCTACGTCACGCCGCACCAGATCAGGAGAGGACAGGTGAACCCATGCGAGGAAGCCGGGAGACTGATGGCTGAAGCTGGGCGGGTGTACGTAAGTTTGGATATGGATGCACTGGACCCGTGCTACGCCCCAGCGGTGGGCAACCCTCACCCGGAGGGCCTGAGCCCGACCCAGGTGCTGGACATTTTGGAGACGGCGGTCAACGGTAAACTTGTGGGCCTGGACGTAAACGAGGTGTACCCCCACTACGATACAGGGCAGACAGCCAACGTGGCGGCGTACCTACTCCTCGAGGCCCTGTACATCTACATTAAGGCCTCCAGAACTCCTTACCGTACCGCCTCTCAGCGTACAGCTTTATGAAGCCAACCACACCGAAGTGGATGATATGGTGGAGGGTAGGAAGAGGGCTATGCCCAACCCCATCATGGGCAAGGGTGTGAACACCTCAAGGACGGCCCTCGCAAGATGGCCCTCCACTTGATGAACTCCTGCTCCTGGATCTGAACATCGTCACCCATCTCTAATCGAAACCCAGTTAATTGGCCCTGTTTCAAAGGGTTTTTCACGACAGGTGATCACTAATTGTGATTACCGATATCTATTATATCCCGCCGCGCACACATATCCCGGAACGGTGGCCATGAGCGAAGAAGAGGAGATCGTACAGCCTAAGGGCAGGGTAGCGCCGGACAACCTGGGCACCAGCTATCTGCTCTCAGCCGGCTACGACGGGGCCCTCCAGAAGGCCTACGTGAGGCTCTATGAGCCGGAGAGCCAGGAGATCTACCTCTGGTACGACAACACAGGCCACCTGCCCTATCTAATATCCAAGCAGTCTGTCGAGGAGCTCAAGGGCAACAGGCGAGTCATGAGCCACGACGGTTTCAAGAGCCTGGACTCAGTGGAAAAGTACGACGCCCTGGCCAACGAGGAGATCACGGTCACCAAGGTGGTGGCCAAGGACCCCCTCAGCGTGGGCGGGGGCCCGGGCTGCATCAGGGGCTACCTGGACGAGAGCTGGGAGAGCAGGATCAGGTACTACGGCTGCTACATCTTTGATAGGCACCTGGTCCCAGGGATGCCCTACAGGGTGGTGGCCGGGGACCTGGTGCAGGGGGACTGGAGCCTGCCAGCCAGCGTGGAGGCCCAGTTCGACGAGATACTGAGCCACACAGAGGAGCACCTGAAGGAGCCCATGAGGGACTGGGCTAGGCTTCTGCAGAACCCTGTGCCTCACATCAGGCGCGTGGCTGTGGACATCGAGGTTAGGTCCTCCGTGAAGAACAGAGTGCCCAACCCGGATGAGGCGAAGGACCCCATTACGGCGGTGGCTTTCGCGGGCAGCAACGGGCTCCGGAAGATCCTGCTGTTGAACGACTCGGGGCTGCCCGTGGAGACCCCCCAGATCGCTGGGGCAGATGAGGTCACGGTCTACGAGTCTGAGCGGGAGATCATTCAGGAGACCTTCAGGGTGCTGGACATGTACCCGGTGGTGCTTACGTTCAACGGTGACGACTTTGACTTCAAGTACCTGCGCAACAGGGCCAGGAACATGGGCGTGCCCAACGATGAGAACCCCATAACCCTTGGCAGGAGGTTCGCTTTCCTCACCAACGGCGTCCACATAGACCTCTACCAGTTCTTCAGGAACCGTAGCATCCAGGGCTATGCCTTCGGCAACGTGTACCGTGAGCACACGCTTGACGAGATAGCGTCCAGCATCCTCAAGGAGGGTAAGATCGCTGTCCAGGACATCGCCGAGCTGAGCATCAAGGATCTGGGCGACTACTGCATGCAGGACGCCTACATCACCTACTACCTGACGGCCTTCAACGACAACCTGGTGATGAACCTCATGGTGCTCCTCAGCAGGATAAGCAAGAGCATCCTGGAGGACGTGTCACGGATGGGGGTGAGCCGCTGGATACTCAGCCTCATGGAGTGGGAGCACCGCAGGCTGGGCTGGCTTATACCTAACACCAAGGACATCATCGAGGCCAAGGGGGGCACCACCACGGAGGCCGTCATCAAGGGCAAGAAGTATCAGGGTGCCATCGTCAGGGACCCTGTGCCGGGTATCCACTTCGATGTCACCGTACTGGACTTCGCCAGCCTCTACCCCTCCGCTATCCGCAACTGGAACCTCAGCTACGACACTCTCCTGTGCACCCATGAGGAGTGCAGGGGTAATCTGGTGCCGGGGACCCCCCATTGGGTGTGCACCAA
>DATKWY010000207.1:0-9360 GCA_035529295.1 Candidatus Desulfaltia sp.
AAATGATACATAACACGGATACATGTTAGCCAGAGACCTTCTCCTCAACTTCCTCCAAGTAGATGTAGTTGCCGTCCAGGACCGTCCTCACCGTGTAGGTCTTAGAGCCTATGACCTGGACCTTATCCCTACCCGAGGAGAGCGACTCGTCGTACTCAGCCAGATAGCCCTGGCCCGGGTTACTTCCAGTGGTGGGCGCTTCCGGCTGACTGGCACTGGGTCCGCTCTTATCTAGGCCGCTTCTCACGCTTCTCTTCTTACCCTCTAAACCGAACAGCTTCTTAAAATATGTATTATCTCTTCTCTTTCTGGGTTTCCTCTCTTTCACGCCGGTTTCTTCTCTCTCATCTGCGTCCACGAAGAACTCCAGGAACTCTATGCCTATTATAATCACTATTATAACTATGCTTACGTTACGTAGGTTTATTGAGTCTACTAAATTGAAGTATAACTCTATTATTGATGAAATTAAATCCATGTTTCAAGTTTTTCCCTCATTGTAGGTGTATATTGTAATGTGTGTATAGTGTGGCAACACACAGGGTCATCCATCATATGATATATTTATTCATATCACTTATATCGGCACACATGGCATCCAGACCGGGATGCTCAGGTTCAAGAGGTCTCCGTACAAGATACTGATAATCGGGGCAGCTCTGAGCATCTTCGTGGTACTGCTGGACCTGGCCGTGGACTACCTGGTGTTCTACGAGAACAAGACCATAATCGACGTGATAGCCAGAAACATGACCCCCATGGCCCTCTGGAGCCACGGGGTGACAGTGGTGAGCTACCTGGGGTTCAGCGTCGTCATGTACCTCCTCCACAGAGCCATGAAGGATGAGCTTGACGCCGTGGACGGGTTCCTGTACGAGCTCCTGGACTCGTTGAAGGCCCTCAGGTTCAACATGGCCAGCGTGAAGATGGCGGTCCACGTGGCCAGGTACAACATTGAGCCCCCCACCGAGATGCTGCAGCTCATCGAGGAGGGTGTGGAGAAGTCGGTGGGCCTCCTGGACTCCTATCTCGCGAACTCGGCCCACCTAGACGAGGAAACCGGGTGACACACGCGACAATTTTAGTCTGATGAGCCCGAGGGCTGAGCCTCTTTCACCGTGTACTGTGCGCCGTTACTATGAGGATCAGGGTTTTCAACGGATTCATGTAAGCATGGAATGGTCATTGTGACAACTGTGCCCTCGTTGACCTGGGACTGTACCTGCATCCTGCCTCCGTGAGCCTCGATGACTCTCTTACAGAAGGGAAGCCCCAAGCCGTGCCCGTTAGGTTTAGTGGTGATGAAGTCTGAGAGCAGCTTACTCATCACGTCATCTGGTATCCCGACCCCTGTATCGCTGACCTTGATGCACACCATGCCTTCATCAAGATACCCGTGTATTCTCAGTGAACCGCCCTGGGGCATTGCTTCCAAGGAGTTAGCCACGAGGTTGTTCAGGACGCGCCGCATCTTGATGCAGTCAAGCATGAGCCCATCCAGGTCCTCAAGGGTAACCTCCAAATCGACGTCACTAGGCACGATGATGTCTTGGATCGTTTGGAGGACCAGCGCCCTGAGGCTGATGGGTGCCTGGTTCAGGGGAGTGCGGTCAGTGTACTGTTGAAGGTCCTCCAGTATCTTGACGGCGTAGTCCACTGAGCTGCTGATTTTAGCCGCATAGCCTTTGTTGTCTTTCTGCAAGAAATATATGCAGTTCTTTATCGTCTGCAGCGGGCCCCTCATGTCGTGGGCCACCATGGAGGAGATCATGGCTATGGCGTGAAGCTTCTCAGACTCTATGGACTCCCTGGTCTTTTGGTCGATGATCTTCTGGAGCTCGCTCCTCTCCAGGATGCGTCTTATGGCTGAGGCCGAGTGCATGGCAAGTATCTCCAAGAGCTCAGCGTCATACGTTGTGAAGGCGTCCAAGTCTTTGCTCTCGATGTTGATCACCCCTAGAATGTTGCCGTTCTCGTTTATCGGCACGGTCAACTCGGACAAGGTAACGTAATCTGACTCAGCGTCAACAGGGGGATTAGTGTAATCGGGGTCAAGCCGCGTGTCGCTTATAATCTGAGTCTTGCGAGTTCTAAATGTACGAGCCGTGACGCATCTCTCAGTCACAGGAATAACCCACATTCTCTCGAAAACTACTCCCCTTGTTTTAACATACTTTAGATACCCGCTCTCGTGCATGGCGATGCCTGCGAACTGGAAACCCAGAACAGATTCAACGGTGTCAAGAATCACGTCACACACATCGTCCAGACTGTAGGCTTTCCCCAGCCTCACGGCCGACTTGTGGAGAGCCGTCAACTTTTTCTCGTATCTCTTCCTGGCTGAGATGTCCCTGCAGTAGGAGAGGGAGGTGGGTCTCCCGTTGTACTCTGTGAGGCTGGCGTTGGTCTCCACCTCAATCTCCTTCCCCTGTCTATCTATGAGCGTGATATCGTATTGGTTGGGCTGGTCCTCGCCACGCTGCCTGCCGAGCATCCTCGACCTAACCATCTCTCTATCCTCATGTTTCACCAGTAAGAGAGAGTTCAAGCCTATGAGCTCAGATCTATCACGGTATCCCAGCAGCTCCACGGCTCTCTTGTTGACGTATACTATCTCGGTGCCTACCATGACAAAGGCTGCATCCATGGAGGACTCGAGAAAGCTCTTCCATCTTCTCTCTGACTCCCGGTAGGTCTCAACCTGCTGTAGCCTTGTTAAAGACGAGGATATGTACGAGCTCAGTATCTCTAGGAGCGTTACATCCTCCTCTGTGAAGGCGTCTAGCCGCTCACTCTCAACGTTCAATACCCCCGCCGCTTGCCCACCTTCATGGAATGGCAACGCGACTTCAGACAGGAGAATTACACCTTTCGGCCAGTTGACGTAGTCTCTGTCCTGGCGGGTATCAGGCACAACCTGCGTTTCCCCTGTCTTCAGGGCCCTCACTGTTACCCCGGGGCCGTCCAGGGACTGCCTGTACGGCTCAGAGGCAGTGGCCCCCACGATGTACAGCTCTACGAGATCGTTACCCCTGAGGAGGTGAAACCCAGCGAAGCTGCACTCAAGAGTCTCCTTTATCGCCTCGAAGGACAGGCCGGCTATCTCGTCGACCTCTGACGCGGAGGATATGTCGATGGCGTACCTGTGGAGGGTCTCGAGCCTCTTCTTGTACAGGTTGTTGCTTTTCTGGGACCTGTACTTCTCGACCGCCTGAGTGATCCTCTTGGAGAGGACCGTGTAGTGGCTTGGGTCCATCTCCTTTCTTATGTAGTCATCCACGCCTACGGCGAAGGCTTCCTCTGCTACATACTCACTGCCGTGACCAGTGTATAGTATGAAGGGCACGTCTACTTTCTTCTTTATGGATTCGCAGAGCTCGATCCCGTTTACTCGGGGCATCTTGTAGTCGGATACTATGCAGTCGACGCCCATCGCCAGAAGATTGTTGAGCTCCTCGACTGATGACGCCGAGTGCACCTTGAGGCCGGGGTGCGCCATCTCAAGAAACATCTTGGTGAAATGCAGGTGAGATGGTTCGTCGTCAATGTGGATAACCTTTATCGTAGGACCTTCTGCGGCGTTTGAGCCCCAAGCAGTGTACTTTCCCTAATAATAATAAAAAACAATATGGAGATATGTTCAATCAACTATTTCCCATTAATAATATATATTATCTAATAACGCTAAATATTTGGTGTGGTGGGCTGGTTTATCCAATGTACGACGGATAAGCACCTCACCGTTGACGGCTCACCTCGTTGAATAGTTTACACGATGTAGTAGCCAGGGTTGAAGGCCTCCTCCTCTTCCTCCTCATCCCGGGCCATACTCTGGACCAGCTTCAGTATGTCGCTGAAGCTTATGTATCCTACTAGCTCCCGGTCGACGACGGGTAGGGTGCCCCTGTCGGATTCCAGCATGATCTCTGTGGCGTCGCCCAGGGCCGTGGATGGCCGGACCAGGATGAGGTCCTCGTCGGTGATGTCCCCTATGGTGACCTTGTCGGGGTTGAATGATGAGTTTAGGAGGCTGTCCAGGACGTCGCGGTAGGTGACGGCGCCCAGGATCTCGTCCTCCACTGTGACTATGAGGGTCTCCAGGCCGAAGTCTATCATCATGCGGGCGGCCTCGCGGACCGTGTAGTCGTGGCCAATGGTGACGGGGTCCCTGTTCATGGCGTGGCGTACCTGGAGTCTCATAGCTGCACCTCGAAGTTCAGGTTCTTGATGAGCTCCTTGTACCGGTTGCGTATGGTGACCTCTGTGATCTGGGCGGTCTTAGCTATCTCGCCCTGGGTGCGCTCCTCGTGGTTGATCTTGCAGGCTATGTATATGCAGGCGGCGGTGATGCCTTCGGGTGCACGGCCTATGGTGAGCTTCTTGTCGTTGGCCTGGTCGAGGATTCGGCGGGCCAGCTGCTCTGTGGGTCCGCTGATGCGGAGCTTGCTGACGAACTTGGTGATGAGGCTGTCCCGGTCGACGGGGGGTACGTTGGTTTTCAGCTCCTTGTAGAGGAACCTGTAGTTGCGGGCGGCCTCTTTGCGGGTGATGTTGGCGGCCTTGGCCACGTCTTCCAGGCTGCGCATGACGTTGCACTGGCGTGATGCCATGTAGAGGGCGGCTGCAACTACACTCTGGATGGTGCGGCCTCTGATGAGCTGCTTGGTGATGGCTCGGCGGTATATCATGGCGGCGGTCTCCGTGGTGTTCTTGGGTAGGTTGAGTTTGTTGGCTATGCGGTTCATCTCGCTGAGGGCGTGGGTGAGGTTGCGCTGGGTGCTGTCGTTGCTGCTGGTTCGGCGCTGCCATTTACGTAGCCTGTACTGCCGCTCCTGTTCCTCGGGGGTGAGTTTGCGGCCTGTTGCATCCTGGTTCTGCCAGCTGATGGTTGTGCTGAGGCCCTTGTCGTGGATGGTGAGGGTCAGGGGTGCTCCTACGCGTGTGAGCTTCTCCTGTTGGTCGAGGTCGAAGGCTCTCCACTCTGGGCCGTGGTCTATGAGGGAGTCGGCTACGACGGCTCCACATTGGGTGCAGATGATCTCGCCTGTCTCGTTGTCGGTTAATAGTTTGGTGGAGCCGCATTCTTCGCATGTTCTTCGCTGTAGGACCGCTGTCATGAGAATCAGGGTTGTTGTGGGGTGGCTGGGTTTTTATTGGTGTGTCTGTGGGTTTGATCTACAATTCTTATAAGGGGTTTTTACGGGTTTTTGGGTTTGTACCCAGTGGTTGGGTATTCCGTGTTTTTGGCGGTGTTTCGGGCTAGTTTAGTAGGTTTTCTAAGATGGGCAAGGTTTCTTCTTTCTTCGCCCTTCTCTTGATGTGGTTGATGTCCACCTGTGTGTTTCTGAGGATGGCTTTGATGTCGTCCTGGTCTTTCTGGGCTCTTTCTCTTGGGATGGTGGCCTTGATCATGCGTAATTTGGCCAGGATGAGGGCTTCGGGTGTCTGGATGTAGGTGGGTTGGTTGGCTATGGTGACGGCTCTTTTCTCCAGGGGTTCGCTGGATAGGATGATGTCTACTGTGTAGGGTGTGCGGGTGTCTTGGAGGGAGAGGATCCGGTATTCTGAGGATATGGTTGCGCTGATCTGGGTCTCTTGGTGGTGTATCTCTGCGTCTCTGAGGGCGACGGTGAGTTTGGGTGCGTCTTTTTGGGCTGCTTTTATGATGATGTCTACGTCCATGGTTGTGCGGGGTGTGCCGTAGTAGCTGGCGGCTACGGCGCCTGTGAACATGTAGTCTAGGCGTGAGGCGTTGAGGCTTGTGATGAGCCTTCTGATTAGCCCTTCGAAGGTGTCCAGGGTCTACTCCTCGTTTCTGGGTCTTCTGGTTTGGGCGATGCGTCTCCGGAGCTCCTCCATGACTTGTGTCTCGGTGATGCCGGGGTTCTGGTCTCTTATGCCTTGGGCGGTGATGCGTGTGGCGGCGTCGGTGAGGTCCATGGTTATGTTGACTTTTTCCTCGGGTTTGAGGTGGGTCATGGTTTGCTCTGTGGTGGTGTTGGTTTCTGGGGTGATAAGGTTTGTTTATAGGATGTCTGCCAGGCGGGTGGTCCCTGTGTGGTGGCCTCTGCGGACGGCTTTTAGAATGTCCTGTATGGTGATGTTTGTGGTGGGGTGGCCGCGGCTGGTTACTGTGATAGTATATGTGCCTGTATCGATCATGAGGTGTGTGGTTTGGCGTAGGGTGTGGTTCTCGTCTAGTGTGGGGTGTGTTAGCTGCTGCATTGGTTGAGGTTGAATGTTGGCCCTATTTGTGGTGTTGTGGGTGGGGTGTAGCTACGTGCAGTAGCTTTGGTCTTTGGCTATGAGGATGGGGATGGTGTAGATGTCGGCTACTTCACGGGTGACACTGCCCAGGACCCAGGTGAGGATCCCGCTGGTGCCTCTGCTTCCTACTACTATGAGGTCGGCGTCTATCTCTGCCGCTGTCTCTGTGATCTGTTTGGCTGGTCTTCCTTCTTTGAGGTGGGTGGTCACCTTGAGTTGGGGGTGTGTTTTTTTGGTGTCCTCCGCTGCTTTGTCTAGGGTCTGTTGCATGGCTTTTTCCAGGTCTTCCTGGTACTGAGGTAAGTACTCTGGGTTGAAGCCCTCTACCGCGATGGCGGGTAGGAGGGGTACCACGGTTACTATGTGGAGCTTGGCTCCCTGTTGTTTGGCAAGCTGGGCTGCTATGTGGAGGGCGTGCTGGCTGGGTTTGGAGCCGTCTATGGCGGCTAGGATGGTTTTGAACATGGTTGGGTGTGGGGCGCCGCGGTTTTAATAGTTGGGGGTTGTACCAAGTAGCTGGTTGTTAGGCATTTTTTAGATGGTTTGTTACAAGCTACAAGTAATTTGGTGATTTTAAGGGGATGGCGGCGGAGCGGAACATGCATTATCTGTATGTCGAGAAAAAAAGGGTGTAATTGCTACTTCGTGGTTATTGAGTATCTTACGCCTATGGGGGCCAGTGTCTTGTCGATGGCTTTTATGAGGTCGTTCATCTGATCCATGTTGGGCTTCGTAAACCACTCGAAGTAGAAGTCGTACTCGCCGAGGCTCTCGCCGCTCTTGCTGATGATGTTGTCGCAGCGTTCACGGGTTATCTCACCCAGCTCGAGGAAGTAGTTGTAGACGCCGCCGGGGACGAGTGGGGTGCCCCCCATCCTGTCGTCGGTTCCGTAGCCTTGCGCCGGGACGGAGGCAGCGATCATGGTGTCCATGATGCACACCTCAGGCATGTCGATGGTTATCTTCTCAAGCGCCTTGATGGCGTCGTATATGGGCGGACCAAATAACTTGATGTAACTTATCATAAGGTACCCATGAATCGGTGTGAGCCGCGAATATTAAATATTAATAAAAATAAATCACGTTAAAATCACTCGTTTTTAATCATAAGGTGCTATTGGAACACAAGCGACTTGACCACCACAGGGTATGTGACTCCCTCATTCATGGGTTCACCTACGTCTATGAAGTCCCCCTCCTTGAGGGATATCTCGTCGATGGCCAGCACGTTCACGAGGCCCGTCTCCCTGGCGAGGACGTTCCCCACCGAGTTGCCTACGTCCGTCTCGAAGATGAGGACGAGGGGGGCCTCGCATCCGCTTCTCCTGGGCAGAGCCGCGGCCACCCCGCGGGCGAATGCCTTCAGGTTCCCGTAGTCCATTTTCACGGGGTCCCTGAAGGCGAGGGCAATGGGCGAGTGTTTATCATCCAAGTCGATCTTCTTCAAGGCTGCCCTGATCTGGTTCTCCACGTAGCCCACCGAGAGCCTCCCCTTCTCTATTTGGGGCGAGGTTACAGGTATGTTCCTTAGTGGTAGCTTGAAGCCTGGGGACGTGAAGGTGGTGGGGCCACTCACCTCAAGAGTGTAGCTGCTGGCGCCTATCACGGTGGCCCTTATCCTCTCAGGGAGAGCCACGAGCCGGAGCCCCCTCTCATCTACGGTGGACCTGATGCTGCGCCCCAGCCTGTCCCCCAGGTCACCGTAGTTCCCGACCTCATGCCCGTATATGTACTCGGCGACTCCTCCCGAGAAGCTGTAGAAGACATCGCCCCGTAAGGACTCAGGGGGCAGGCTCTGGGTCATCATTAGTGCCCCTGTTAACTTGGTTTCGGGGGCGCCGGTTAACACATCTACCAGTGTAGAGGCCATTACGCGGCTCACATCATCCAAGGCTTCGACGGTGATCGTTTCACCTGTCTCGCCGTTTCGCCCAGTCTCACTAAGCAGCAGCCTGCCGGCGTCCTCTAGCCTCGTGATCTTCATGTCCTGGTTGTAGGCGATGAGGCGGCCGCCTATGTTGACGCAAGCCGTGGCAACTATGATGCCTGAGTCTACTACGGCGATGTTGGATGTGCCGCCGCCGGTGTCGCTGTGGATGAGCCTGCAGCTGTTCAGCTTGGAGTACTCGACGGCTCCAGCCCCGTAGGCGGATATCACGGCCTCGAAGTTGGGGCCCGCCGTGGCCGCCACGAACCTTCCCCCCTCCCTTGACAGCTGCTCCACTATCATCTCGGCGTTTTCCTTCCGGGCTGACTCCCCAGTGATTATGACGGCCCCCGTCTCCACGTCCGAGAGGCTTATCCCAGCCTCATCGTACTCGCTTCTCAGAAGAGGGACCAAAGCGTCCAAGTCGATCTCCTTGTTGCCCGGCTTCATAGGGGTCATGAATATTCTACCCCTGTAGACAATGCGCCGTTCAGCTATCTCGTACTTGTTGGACCTGGAGAAGGGGTCGTTCTGAAGCACCAGCCTGGAGAAGACTAGGTGAGACGTCGTGGTACCCACGTCGATTCCTACGGACAGCAGCTCCTTTCGTTTGATCTCCATGTGTCCAGCTTCCAGTGAGCGCGGTGGCTCCAATAAGAGTGGGGTGGTTGGTAATATCTTTTCCACATGTTATTCGATGGAGGTTTCTGTAAGCAGACTAAGAACGCATACAACACATGCCTTTATTTTCATCAGAATGTAGAGGTAGAAAAAAATTAGATTTTAAGCAGCCGCTTCACGTTCTCCGAGTATACCAGCTTCCTCTGGAAGCTCGTCAGCTCCTCGGCGTACTCCAGCTTATCGATCTCTCGCCTCAGTAGCCCATAGGGCGTGTTGGCCCCCATGAGCACCCTGTGGGTGCCCACTGGCTGGGTCACAGCTGCTGTCATGCTTCCCGACATGGCTGTGGCCGTGTCCAGATACACGTTCTTGTACTTGGCCGCTATGCCCGTGGAGTCGTAGTACATGCTGCTGAGGATGAACCGGACCTGGGGGTACTTGCCCAGCATAGCCTCCAGGGGCGAGATGTACACCCTCATGGTGTCCTTGTCGTCCGAGTGGAGCCACACGGGCAGGTCGAGGGCCAGGGCGCACTCCACCAGCTC
>DATKWY010000208.1:0-2517 GCA_035529295.1 Candidatus Desulfaltia sp.
CCTGGGCCCAGACCTCATCATAGGCCACGGCTGGGCCATAGCAGGACATCCTTTGGTCGCTTACCCGCAGGTGGGGGGAGGCGACCTGGAGCTCCTAGCCAAGTCGGGGGCCACGGTGAGCCACGACCCCCTGGTCTTCGCTAAGAGGGGGAACAAGATGCACAGCCACAGCAGGTACCTCCAGGCGGGGGTGAACGTGAGCATCGGCTGCGACACCAGCCCCCAGGATATGCTCAATGAGATGCGGGTGGCCAGCTACATGAGCAAGGTGGCCGACTGGGACTGCTTCAGCGGCAGCGCCCGGGAGATATTCACCAGCGCCACCCTGGGGGGAGCACGGGGCCTCCACAGGGAAGACCTGGGCAGGCTTGCTCCCGGTGCGCTGGCGGACATCGCCGTCGTGGACATGGAGAACCTCAACAACGTGCCCTGCAGGGACCCGGTGAAGGGGTTGGTGAACAACGCCACCAGAGACGACGTCAAGTACGTCATCGTAGATGGAAAGCTGGTGGTGGAGGACGGCGTCCTCCTCACCATCGACGAAGCCAGGCTCGTAAAGGAAGTTCAGAGAGTCACGGAGGCCATATGGGCCAGGATACCTGAGAACCACTACCTGGGCCAGAGCAGCGACGAGGTGAGCCCCCAGAGCTTCAAGCCCTGGGACCCCAAATAATGGTTACTCAAGGTGGCTCCGAGCCTTAATAAAAAGTGGTGGAGACGCGGCCTACAGCCCCTTGTATGCTCTCTTGCCCAATTCGAATGCCCTCATGTTGAGGTCTATGAACTGGGGCCTGAGGCCAGCCTTGATGGTCTCCACCATCACATCCTCCCCGTAGGGGAGGACACCGCTGGCTGTGAGAGCCCCCAGCATCACGATGTTGGTTGTAATCGGGTCCCCAGCCTCCTCCGCAACGGTCGTCGCGTCAAAGGCCTTGACGTTACCTGTCACCCGTCTCAGGAGCGCCATCATCTCACTCATGTCAGGGTAGAGGACCAGCCCGGAGATGACCTCCACGGGGGCCGTCACCCGGGTGTTGACCAGCGCGAGGCCGCCCTCCTTGAGGTAGGTGACGCCCCTGCGTACGGCTTCCGCGGGCTCGAAGCCTATTAGGGCGTCGGCCTCCCCCTTCCTTATCTGGGGGTTGCTGGCCTCTCCGCCCATCTGGATGTGCCCCATGACGGGGCCGCCCCTCTGGGCCATCCCGTAGGTCTCACCTATCTTGACGCTGAGACCAGCGTTGATAGCCGCCTCGGCCAGGAGCCGGGACGCGAGCAACGTGCCCTGGCCGCCCACGCCGGATATCACAACCTTGAAGCTTTTCACTGCTCGTCCCTCCTGCGGATGGCGCCCACGGGGCACACCTGGGCGCAGCTGCTGCACCCCATGCACAGGGTGGTGTCGATACTGGCCCTGCCCGCGTCCACGTCCCAAGTGAGAGCCGAGCACCCGTAGCCGTTCAGGCACACCTTGCAGCCTATGCATGTATCCTGGTCCACGATGTAGACGGGGGGCCGGTCCGGCCTCATGTTCCTGACGGCCACCATGGCGCAGGTGCGGCGGGCGATGACCATGGCGACGCCCTCAGCCCTTAGCATCCGCTTGAAGGCCTCCTCGGCAGCGTCCAGGTCATAGGGGTCCACCACCTCCACGTGCTTGACGCCGCTGGCTCTTGTGATGTCCTCGATCATGATGGGCTCAACCCTGGAGCCGGTGGCTGTGCGGCCCAGCTGAGGGTTGGTCTGGAACCCGGTCATGGCCACGGCCTGGTTGTCGGCCACCACGATCTTAATCGGAGCCCCGTTGTGGACCGCGTTCTGCAGCGCCGGGATGCCCGCATGGAAGAAGGTGCCGTCACCTATCCAGGCTATGGTGTCCACTCCGAAGCGCTGCATCCCCTGGCTGACGCCTAGGCTTGCCCCCATGCAAAAGTAGGTGTCCTCGAAGGCCATGGGTGGGGCGTGGGCTAGGCCGTAGCAGCCTATGTCGCCGTTGACCACCACGTTCATGAGGTCGCCCTTCACCTCCTTCACAGCCTGCTTCAGGGCGTAGATGGTTGACCTGTGTGGGCAGCCGGCGCACATGGTGAGCATCCTGTCGAAGAGGAGCTCCTTCTTCTCCTCCTCCAGCTTGGGCCTCTCAACCCTAGGAACCTTCACTCCGAGTAACCTGCCGAGTAGGCTGTCCACCAGCTCGTGGCTTAGCTCCCCCTCCCGGGGCAGGTCTCCGCTCATCCGACCCACCACCTTCATGGTGGGGTTCACATCCTTGGCCAGGGCCTTGACCTGGAGCTCCACGAAGGGGTCCACCTCCTCCGCCACCACCTCCGTGTCCACAGCTTTCTACAGCTTTGATAACAGCTTACTGGGCAGAGGCTGAGAGGAGACCAGCTTAAGCCACGCAACCCTGTCCTCTGCGCCCAGGGCCTCCAATGCATCCTTGACGTAGGTGAAGCTGAAACCGACGCCGATGACGCCCAGTTTCTCGCCGCCTTTGATCTTAAGCTGGTTGAAGGGCAG
>DATKWY010000209.1:0-4709 GCA_035529295.1 Candidatus Desulfaltia sp.
ACGTACCTGATGTCGGTGTTCAGCATCTCGTCGCATACGGGTATCAGGGCCGCGCCCGTGATACCGAAAACGTGTGTGACTCCCTCCTTCTCCAGGGCTCTGATGTAGGCCCTGGCTCCTGTCATCTCAGTCATGTTTGGCTACCTCCCACCCCCGCCTCACCTTGAAGAGCTGGGCGGGCACATTAGTAGAAGTTTTACGCTTGGTTTCTCTGCTGGGTCTACCTAAGAATGCGATACCCCATTCAGCTCTGCCCCTCCGCTGGGGGCCCGACAAAACGATACCCCATTTTCAGTCTCCTCGTACCGTTCGTGGACTTGGATTTAGGTTCACTGAATAAAAAGGTTGTCAGCAACGCCTGTTGCGGATGACTCAAGGCGGGAACAGGGGCACGAACTTGTAGGTCTCGCTGAAGTCTATGCGGGTGTCCCCCAGCATGGTCTCTATCCTCATGGCTCCCCGGAACTCCCACCTCCAGACCCGGCCCGTCCGGGCGGCCTGTATGTGGGTGCCGCTGGCGGGGGGCAGGACCACGGTTCTCTCCACTATCTGGGGGGTCTCCCCCTCCACGGTTATTGGGCCGGCTATGGCGTCTGTGGTCAGGGCCACGCCGTTGAGCATGACGCTGTAGGATGTCTCCAGGATGGTGACCGTGACGCCCCGCGGGTTGGTGTACTTGAATCTGAGGTACATGGTGGAGTCGGCGGGGGTGAACCCCATGATCTGGACTTCCACCTCCGTGTACATGGCCGACTTCACGTAGCCCCAGTAGTCCAGGGCCACGGCCGTCACCACGATGAGCACCAGCCCGAGGGCGATGAAGGCGGGCAGTTTCTTGCGCTCAGTCATCGATGAATGAGGGGGTTCATGGCGAATAAAAGTGTGGCTTGTAACAAAATACAAGTAATTAGTGTTTTAAGGGGTATGGTTATTTGGGTCGCCCATCTTACGAATTTATCGTCTCATTTCATATGGTTCTAGGTTCATTCACTGAGCTTATTGAAAACATATATTGCCCATCCCTGAGTGTCTCGTCCCTCTTCCAAGTACGCGTTCTTATATCCCAGAATCCTTGAGAGAAGCTCCTCGTTGTCAGGGTCGTCGGGGTTCTCAGCCAAGTGTTGCTCAACTGCCAGCCACTGGAGGTTCTCATAGTGATCCCAGTCATCCTCGTCGCTCATGATGGTGTAAACACACCTCATACCCATGTCCTCACCAACCCGTATGTTCCCGAGGTGGCTTCCGCAGTCCTCTTTCTTCATCTTCTGGGACTCAAGATACTCGTCACTTGGCTCCCTCATCCAGAAGGGTTCGCCGACGACAACCCAGCCTCCGGGGACAGTCATCTCTGATAGCGTCTTTAAGGTCCCTCTGTGGCCGCTGTAAACCCAGCTCGCGCCGATGCAGCTAGCTAAACGGAATTTCTCACCGTTTCTAGGCTTATAGTCCGCTCCATCCATCTCCAAGAAATCCAGGTCCGCCTCAGGCACCCGTCTCTGTTTCTTTTCTCTACAGTCACGGATACAGAACGGTGACTTATCTACGCCGACCCCTGATACGTCGTACAGCTCAGCGAGCCTGACGAGGAACTCACCCTTACCGCACGCGATGTCCAGAACACGGTCCTTCTTCTTCAAGGGAAGTACGTCGCATAGCCTGTAGAATTTCTCCCTGTTCATGGGGTTGCAGACGAGGTGCTTCCTGTGGGTGATGTCGTAGAACTTCCAATTGTCCATGCTTCACTTGCAAGGTCTATGGTTTAAAATAGTTACGTGAACAATGCGGGGCGCGTTAAACTACGGTTTTATACAACAAACAGGGAAATGAAGAGGATTGAGGGCGCTTATTTCTCGAGGCCGCTCATCCTGCGGACCTGCCTTCCGACCTTCTCTATCTCCAGGCCGTCGCACTCCGCCATGAGTTCATCGAACTTCTTGGCCCCCGCCTTGCTCTCGGCGATCCACGCCTTGGCGAAGCTGCCGTCAC
The DNA here is from genome assembly GCA_035529295.1 of Candidatus Desulfaltia sp. GTDB lineage: Archaea > Thermoproteota > Bathyarchaeia > TCS64 > TCS64 > RBG-16-57-9. The sequence goes on from DATKWY010000209.1 coordinate 1,987, forward strand.
GGACCGCCTTCAACGCCTCCCGCATGTTGGCCTCAACATGATCATCAACGATCATGGGGCCCACGGCCATGCCTCCCCACTTGGCGGTGTCGCTCACGGCCCGGTACATGCCTCCGATGCCGATCTTGTAGATGAGGTCAACTATGAGCTTCAGCTCGTTACACACCTCGAAGTACGCCAGCTCCGGCGGGTACCCGGCCTCCGTAAGCACCTTGAAGCCTCGCCTTATCAGCTGGTCAACGCCTCCGCAGAGGACGGCCTGCTCGCCGAAGAGATCCGACTCGGTCTCGTCCTTGTAGGTGGTCTCGATGACGCCCGCCCGGCCGCTGCCCAGGGCCTTGGCCACCGCCAGGGCCTTCTCTAGGGCGTGGCCCGAGGCGTCCTGGTGGACCGCCACCAGTGAGGGGACACCGAACCCGGCCTCGTACTGGCGCCTCATCTCAGGCCCCGGACTCTTGGGGGCCACCATTATGACGTCCACATCCTTCGGCGGCTTGATCTCCCCGAAGTGGATGTTGAACCCGTGGGCGAACTGGAGGGCCTTCCCCGGCTTCATGGCCAGGGCCACCTCCTCCTTGTAGACGCTGGGCTGCGCCATGTCAGGCATAAGCATCAGCACCACGTCGCCCCTCTGGGCGGCCTCTAGGTGGGTCACGGGCTTGAACCCGTCCTCCTGGGCCCGTTTCCAGCTCTTTCCTCCGGGCCTGAGCCCCAATACTACGTTTACGCCGCTGTCCCTCATGTTGAGGGCCTGGGCTCTACCCTGGCTACCGTAGCCTAGGACGGCCACGGTCTTTCCCTTCAAGACTGACTCGTCTATGTCCTTGTCGTGGTATACTTTCACCAATCTATTCACCTATAGTTTGAGCCGCCCCTTCTCCAGGGCGGTTACTCCTGTTCTCGACATCTCTACGACGCCGACGCTCTTAACATAATCCAGGAACTGGTCCAGCTCCTCGGGCGTCCCGCTCACCTCGGCCATGATGTTGTCCTCGTCTATGTCCAGGACCAGGCCGTGCTGGTTGTTGATGAGGCGCAGGGCGTCCTCCCGGGCCATGGGGTCCCTGGTGCTCAGCTTCACCAGAAGCATCTCCCGTCGCACCGTGCGTAGCGGGTCCAGGCGCTTCACCTTCACCACCTCCACCATCTTGTCCAGCTGCTCCAGGAGGTTGTTCAGGGTCCTGGGGTCAGCCTCCACGGTGATGGTCATCCTGCTGTACCGGGCGTCCTCCAGGGCGCCCACGGTGATGCCGTCGATGTTGAAGCCCCGGCGCCTGAACAGGTTGCTCACGTTGAAGAGCACTCCCGGCTGGTTCTCCACCAGGAAGCTGACGGTGTGCACCTAGTCGGCCTCCATGAGCGTGTCATTCAGCCCCATCCCCGGAGGCACCATGGGCATAACGTTCTCCTCAGGGTCGATGGGCACGTCTATGACCGTGGGCACGTCGGCCTTCATGGCCCTACGCACCGCGGCCCTGAACTCGTCATACGAGGTCACCCTTACGCCCTCGGCCCCGTAGGCGTCGGCCAGCTTAACGAAGTCCGGGTTGCCCTTCAGCTTCACCGCCGAGTAACGCCGATTGTAGAAGAGGCGCTGCCACTGGGCCACCATGCCCAGCACGTTGTTGTTCAACACCACCACTATGACGGGGAGCTCCTCCTCCACCGCCGTGGCCAGCCCGTTCTCCGTCATCCCGAAGCTGCCGTCCCCCGCTATATCCACCACGGGGACCCCCGGCTTGGCCGCCTTGGCCCCGATGGCTGCGGGGAACCCCCACCCCATGGTGCCCAGGCCGCCGCTGGTGAAGAAAGTCCGAGGCATGTACGCGTCGAAGTGGAGGGCCGCCCACATCTGGTTCTGGCCCACCTCCGTGGTGACTATGGCGTCCCTGGGCAGCTCCTGACGCAGCGCCCTGATGACCTTGGGAGCCCGGAGGTAAGGGGGCCTCTCCTCGCCGTTCTCACCCATGTCGCACCTGAGCTCCCCTATGCGTTTAGTCCACCCGGGGCTGGTCTTGACCATGCGAAGCACCTTCACCCTCTCCAGGAGGCCCCTGAGGGCCAGCCCGGCGTCGCCCACCACCTTGGTCAACGTCTCCACGTTCTTATCGATCTCGCTGCGGTCGATGTCTATGTGGATGACCTTGGTGTTGGGGGCGAACTCGCTGATCTTGCCGGTGGTCCTGTCGCTGAAGCGTGACCCCACCACCAGGAGCACATCCGACTTGGGGACCATCATGTTGGCCTCCAAGGTGCCGTGCATCCCGCACAGGCCCAGGCTCAGAGGATGATCGTTGGGAAAAGCCCCCTTGCCCATGAGGCTGGTGGCCGTCGGCGCCAACAGGAACTCGGCGAGGGCCGTCAGCTCCCCGCTGGCCCCCGCCGCTATGACCCCGCCCCCAGCCATGATGATGGGCCTCTCGGCCTCAGCCAGTATCTTGGCGGCCCAGTCCAGCTCATCGGGGCTGGGCGCCTTCGGCGGCGAGTAGCCCCTGAAGCTAACCTCTTCCGGGAACGTCATCTCCGCTGACTCGGTGGTGCAGTCCTTGGGTATGTCCACCAGCACGGCCCCCTTCCTGCCCGAGTCGGCCACGTAGAAGGCCCTCTTGACGGCCACAGGAATCTCCTCTGGGCTCGTCACCGGTATGTTGTACTTGGTGACGCTGGCCGAGACCCCTATGATGTCGCACTCCTGGAAAGCGTCGCTGCCTATGACGGCCCTG
>DATKWY010000210.1:0-18389 GCA_035529295.1 Candidatus Desulfaltia sp.
GGAGGTGGATGTCACCCAGGAGGAGCTGGGGAAGGTTAGGCGTAGGATGCTGACGGCTTGGGCGTTGACCATTCCTATCATCCTGTGGATGATCCCCGAGATGTTCTTCGGCGTCATGTGGCCTAACATGTTCATCTTCAACGTGGGCATCACTCTGCTTTCGGCGCCCGTCATCTTCTGGGTTGGCTGGCCCACTATAAGGTCGGCGTACGCGTCAGTGACCCACGGCTCGGCCAACATGGATTTACTGATAGCCATGGGCACCATCATCGCGTGGCTGACGGGGCCGGCCAGCTTCGTGTGGCCTCTCTTCAACTACGCGGGGAGCAGCACCATGATCCTCAGCTTCCACATAACGGGCCGATACTACGAGGCATTGGCGAAGGGTCAGAGCAGCCAGGCCATCAGGCAGCTACTGAAGCTGGAAGCCAAGTCGGCCACGGTCCTGGTGGACGGCGTGGAGACGGAGGTTCCGGCTGGCGAGGTGAAGGTGGGGGACATCATGGTGGTGAAGCCTGGGGAGAAGGTGCCCACCGACGGCGTGGTTGTCTTCGGTGAGAGCAGCGTGGACGAGAGCATGGCCACCGGCGAAAGCATGCCCGTAGGCAAGCACCTGGGTGACGAGGTGATCGGGGCCACGGTTAACCAGGAGGGGCTTCTCCACGTGGAGGCGACGAGGATAGGCAAAGACACGTTCCTGGCCCAGATTGTGAAGCTGGTGGAGGAGGCCCAGGGGACCAAGGTGCCTATTCAGAAGTTCGCTGACGACGTTATAGCTGTCTTCGTGCCGGTGGTCATAGTGGTAGCCGCGTTGACCTTCGCTATCTGGAACGTGTTTCCGGGTCCGTTGAACGCAGTGCTGGCGTGGGGTGGCAGGTTCATCCCCTGGGTGAACACGGGGCTGCCTCAGCTGATGTTGGCCATCTCGGCCATGATCTCGGTGCTGGTCATCGCGTGCCCGTGTAGCTTGGGTCTGGCGACGCCCACGGCGTTGATGGTGGGGACGGGGATGGGGGCCCAGAACGGGATTCTCATCCGCCGGGGTGAGGCCATCCAGACCATGAAGGCTGTCAAGGCTGTGGTGCTGGACAAGACGGGCACCATAACCAAGGGTCAGCCCGAGGTCACCGACATCGTGGTCGCGGGCGATCTAACTGAGAACCAGGTCCTCCGCTACGCGGCCAGCCTCGAGATGGGCTCAGAGCACCCCCTTGCTAGGGCTGTGGTTCGAAGCGCCATGGACAGAAGGCTGGAGCTGAGTCAACCTGAGGGCTTCCAGGCCCTCAAGGGGCAGGGTGTGGAGGGCAATGTGGGTGGAGTGAGGGTGGTGGTGGGTAAGCCCAGTCTATTGGGTGCTGAGCTGTCTGAGGCTCAGCAGGCGGAGTTCAGCCGTCTTCAGTCTGAGGCTAAGACTGTGATGGCGGTGGGGGTGGATGGGGGGCTCGTGGGTGTCATCGCCGTAGCTGATACACTGAAGGATGACTCCGTGGACGCCATCCGGGAGCTGGAGCGGATGGGCCTGAAGACGATAATGCTGACGGGGGACAACAGGCAGACCGCGGACGCCATCGCGGCTCGCATTGGGATTAGTGAGGTCTACGCCGAGGTGATGCCTGACGAGAAGGTCAAGGTGGTCATGGAGGCACAGGAGAAGTACGGTATGGTGGCCATGGTGGGGGACGGGATCAACGATGCGCCTGCGTTGGCTCAGGCTAACGTGGGTGTGGCCATCGGGACGGGGACGGATATCGCCATCGAGAGCGGTGACGTGATCCTGGTGAGGGGTGACCTGACGGGGTTGGTAACTGCTATTAACCTGAGCCACGCCACGTTTGACAAGATTAGGCAGAACCTGTTCTGGGCGTTCTTCTATAACGTGGTGTCGATCCCGTTGGCTGTGGTGGGTTTCCTGCACCCGGTGATAGCTGAGTCGGCTATGGCTTTGAGCAGTATAACGGTGGTGTCTAACGCAAACCTGCTGCGGAGGGCCCGGATAAAGCCGAGCTACAAGAGCTAAGCCTATGTTTTCCTCCGGTTTTACTCTGGAAGTATGTGTTAGACGTAGTTTGGTATTTAGCGGCTCTGGGGAGTGATGACAGCTGCGTGGAAGAATGTGATGTTTTTCTGGGTTATTTTTACGGTGTTTTTAGCTAAATGGGTTTTTTAATTTTTTTTCTTATTCCATTTAACAAAGATGCCGGGTTCTTATTCATAAACAGTTAAATCCTGACCCTCCATCAAACAAGGATATGCTCCACGAAAAAAACTTCAACACCGGGGAAGTGACCCTCAACTACGCCGAGGGAGACCCAACGGGCCCACCCCTGGTCCTCATCCACGGCTTCACAGACAAGTGGCAGACCTACCAGCCCATCATCACGCCTCTATCCCAGAGCTGGCACATCTACGCCCCTGACCTGAGGGGCCACGGAAAGTCTGAGAAGAAGCCCGGCGCATACCGGTACAGGGACCACCTCCAGGACCTGGAGCGCTTCATGGACGCCGTGGTGGCTGAGCCAGCCGTCCTCTTCGGCCACTCCATGGGGGGCGTCATCTCCATAATGTACGCGGCCACTCACCCGGAGAAGACCCGGGCCCTCATCATCGGTGACTCCCCCATGAACTTCAAGGACAGCCAGTTCCAGAAACAGATCAGCTACCACTACCTCCGAGCCATCTACGAGGACATGTCCAAGGGCTACGAAACTGAAGAGCTCCTGCCCAAGATCACGTGCCCCGTCCTCCTCCTCAGGGCCAGCCCCAAGAAAGAGGGCCTCATACCCGACGCAGACCTTAACAAGGCCAAGACCCTGATCAGGCATCTCCACACAGTGCAATACGATGACGTTGGCCACGACCTGCACAAGGCGAAGCCGTCCAGGGTACTGGACGACGTGACCAGGTTCCTAGAGTCTGTAAGGTGAGGCCCTCTCTACTCCCCTAGCTCCCTATCGATCCTCTCCCGGGACGCCCTCAGGTCCTCCTCGCTGAACTTGGTGTGAGCAAGCTTCCTGTTGACCTCCCTGGCCCCCCGCTGCATGTTCACGGGTAACCCTAGGAGGACAAGCAGATCCTGTTTGCAGACGGCGGCCTTCAAGAGGATGTCTCGCCTCAGCTTGGCCTCAACGCTGAATTTCTTCCGCTTGTCGTACCCGTATATGACGCCGTCCAGGAACGCCTCCGTGAACTTCTCGTGGATGTCTCCCGGCTTGAACCACCTGCCCTCGATGGAGGTGTAGGAGAAGGGTGACGCCATCCCTGCCCCGAGATCGTAGAGCAGGGGCCTGTGCGCCCCGTAGACCTCGCCTGCCGCCCGCCTCGCCATGGGGAGGGGGTTCATCTGGCTGGTGAGGGTGAAGGCCTCCAGCCGCCTCAGCTTCTTGTCATTGCTCCTGAAGGTCATGTGGTAGTCGGTCATGTAGACGCCCTCCTCGTCTATCAGGTGGTTGGCCGTGTGGGAGTTGGTCATGTGGGCGTCCCTCTTCGGTATGGTGCCGTGGATGAGGCCTGCGTCGTGGTGGGTTCTCAGATTGTAGCCGCAGCTGGACCCCACCCACTTGAGGAAGTCTACTAGGTCCTGGGTCTCCGCCAGCTGAGGAAGGATCGGGTGAAGGAACCCGTATAGAATCTCGTCCACCCTGGCATCCGTGGGCTGGCTCACGAAGACGCAGGCAGCCCTCATGGGCCTTCCCTGGGCCCCGTACATGCTCATCAGGTCCTCCCCGGACGTGGCCTTGACCATCTTGAAGAGCTCAGCCCTGTCCTTGTAGTCCAGAACCATGACATCGTCGAAGTAGCCCACCCCCACGGGCTTAACCTTCGTCAGCCCCAGCTCCAGGGCCTCCACCATCCTGGAGACCTCCATCTCAGTCTCCTCCAGGGACGAGAGCCCCCAGATGAGCTGGCCGTCCCCGATCATGGCCTGCGACAGGTAGTACGTGTATATCCTTCCGCCCCTCAGCTTGGGCCTAGAGCCCCCCGTGTGGATGCCCACCCCCTTGGACTTAAGCCACCTGTCCTCCTCCACGGGCACCGATATGGACCGTGCACCACTGGCGAAGCCATCGTCTCTGTGAACCTTAGCCCCAGGGTGGTCGAAGAGGACCGGGACCTCGTCCTTCTTGAAGGGATACAACGAAGGCTCGAAGAGGTCTGTCCGGCCCTCGATTAGCTGGTACGGCGTATTATGTCCCCTAAGTAGTCTAACGAGACGTTGAGAAAGCAACCTACCATAAGTCTACGGCTATAAACATTATAATAGTTATCATAGTGGGCAGTTCGAAATCGGACGATCAGCTATTTTTTTCCTGATTCCTGTACATGTCCTGGGCCCAGGTGATGATCTTCTTGGCCTCCTCAGCGTCCTCCCACTTGAGCACCTCTGTGACCACCCCCTCCGCCCGCTTATAGTTGTTGTAGAAGTAGGTGAGCTCATCGATCATGCTGCGGGGCAGGTCCTCCAGGCCCTTGATGTGCCTGTAGAAGGGGTCCGTGGTGCTCACGGCCACTATCTTGTCGTCCACGTCCTTGCCGTCCATCATCTTTATGTTGGCCACGGGCCTGGCCACGGTGACGCAGCCCGTGAAGGTGGGCTCGTTTATCAGCAATACCGCGTCTAGGGGGTCCCCGTCGTCGTCCAGGGTCTGGGGGATGAAACCGTAGTCGCAGGGATAGTAGGTGTACAGGACCCTGTTGAGCTTGAATACCCCCATCCGGGCGTCGTACTCGTACTTGTTGCGGCTGTTCCTGTGGAGCTCCGTGACGATGTAGATGATCTCCGGCGGATCAGGGCCAGAGGGAAAATCGCGCCAGTAGTTCACCATGATGAAGGATCAGGCTGCCGCAGCTAATTTATGTTTAGCGATAAACCCATATCGCCACGAACCCATGGAAGACCATGCTACGCGGCGACAGGGTTGACCTGAAGCCCTTCGGCCTCGACGACCTGGAGTTCCTCCTCAGGTGGAACAACGACCCCAAGTACGTGGGCGAGTTCGAGCCCTTCGAGCCGGTCACCGAGGAGGAGCTCAGGGAGTGGCTGCCCAAATCCAAGCCAAGCCAGCGATGGTTCATCATACAGACTAAGGACGGCGAGAAGATAGGGCAACTCGTGGCAACAGAGAAGAACAATGAAACGGTTCAGGTGGGCTACAGGGTAGCACCTCCCCACAGGAACAAGGGGTACTGCACGGAGGCCGTGAGAACCATAGTGCACCACCTGTTCGCCGAGACAGGCACCGAGACAGTGACAGCTGAGGCGAACCCCAGAAACACCGCGTCCTGGAAGGTCCTGGAGAAGGCCGGTTTCATCAGAACCGCATACAAGGAGAGGGCGGTAGAGCTCGAAGGACGTTGGCTGGACGGGTATGTCTACAAGCTTAGAAGAGACGGTGCACTATAGCTGACCGTAGGGGTCCTCCACGTGGCTCAGGATCTCCCTCCACAGCTCCAGGGTCTCCTCGGCCTCCCGCTTGTCCAGTATCTGGATGACGAACCCGGTGTGAACCAGAACGTAGACGCCTGGCTTGACGCTCCCGGGCTCCATGAGGTCCACTACGGCCTCACGTTTGACGCCGCCGAAGTCAACAACCGCCGTTCGGTCTTCGACGCTCTCCACCAGCCCCGGGACAGCCAGACACATGTCAAAGAATCCATGACAGGGCTGTTTATATGGGTTGGGTTTAAATCGGGCGACCCTAGTCTCATGCAGCGTACCCGGTGAGCCCATTGGAGAACAAGAAATACAGGATATTCACAGCCATCTTCCTGGCCACCTTCTTCGCCATGTTCGGGGACACCATACCCCAGAGCTTCCAGCCCCTCTTCATAGCGGGCCTCGGGGTCTCCCCGGCCGTCATCGCCCTCATCTACAACATCAGGAACGTCATCCAGACCCTGCTACGGTTGGTGGCGGGCACCCTCAGCGATACTCTGGGCCGCAGGAACCTCATGCTGTTCGGCCTAGCCCTCTTCGCCGTCGTCCCCTTCCTGTACAGCGTGGCCACCAACCCGTGGGTGCCGGTCCTTGCCATGATGGCCAGTGGCGTAGCCCTCAGCATCTACTTCCCGCCCTCAGAGGCCTACGCTTCCAGCCTTTTCCCGCCGGAGAAGGCGGGGGAGGCCATGGGCAGGTACCACATGAGCTGGGCCGTGAGCAGCGTCATCGGGCCCAGCGTGGGCGGGTTCCTGGTGAGCTTCTTCCCTGGCTACAGGCAGCTCTTCGTGGTCGCCGGCGTCGTCACCTCCATAGGCCTGTTGATCGCGTGGAGGTACACGGAGGACGACAGGGACAGGTCATGCCCGTGGCTGCCCGCGGAGCAGCTGAAGCAACTGGTCCGGGAGTTCCCGTCCACCATGGCCCGGATGATGTCCAACAGGAAGATACTGGTGGCCTCCGTCTCGGTGTTCGCCCACGCCTTCTGCCACTGGGGCCTCATCACATTCATCCCCATGCTGGGCGCCAGGATGGGGATGAGCGAGTTCCTCATCGGCATCACTTTGACGGCTAACGCATTGATGATCGCCGTCAGCCTCCCCATAGTGGGGCCCCTCTCGGACAGGGTGGGCAGGTTCCCCCCCATCGCCGCCGGGCTGCTGGTGAGCGTCGCGGCCTTCGCAGTGATGCCGCTGGCCCCCTATCACTGGGTGTTGCCCGTGCTGAACGCCGTCATCGGCCTCTGCGCGGTCCTGGTTTTCCCTGTGAGCCAGGCGGCCACCATGGAGGCCATGCCCCCCAAGGACAGGGGCACGGCCACCGGCGTCTGGGGGATGGTGATGAGCCTAGGGGGCACACTGGGAATGTTCGTCATGAGCGGCGTCCTGGCCTTCTACTCCATAGACATGGTGTTCTACACCTGCGCCTGGTTCACCCTCGTGGCCGCCCTCGTGGTGGTAGCCATGAGAGGCTACTTTAACTAGCGGCCACTTTGACCCCGTAGTGCTTCAAGGCTGAATCGGCTGACACGAGGCCGTTGGCTACGTCCCTCCGCACCAGCTCAGGGTCCCTCATCCTGGGGTCGCCGTAGCCTCCTCCGCCGGGCGTCAGTATCACCAGGGTGTCCCCCTCATGTATCTCCACGGTGCACTTGGATGGCAGTTTGACGGTCTCCCCATCAGCCCTGATGAGCGTGTAGACGCCGAGAGCCCCAGGATGGCCACCTTGCAGACCCCATGGGCCTATCTTGTTCCGCTCGGCCATGACGCTGAGGGTGGCCTTTCTGCTCGTCAGGGTCCAGGTACGCTCGATGCCGCAGCCGCCCCGGAACCTGCCCGGGCCGCCGCTGTCAGGCCTCAGCCTGTAAGCCTTGAACCTTAGCGGTAGGTAGCTCTCCAGGGCTTCCACGGGAGTGTTCATGGTGTTGGTCATGTTCACGTGGACGCCGTCCACGCCGTCCCCCGTGGGCCGTGCCCCGCTGCCCCCGCCGATGGTCTCGTAGAAGGTCCAGGGGGTGCCGTCCTCCAGATGGCCGCCTATGGTGATGTTGTTCATGGTGCCCTGGCCCGCGGCTGGCACCCTGTCCGGGACGATCTGGCTGAAGGCCTTCAATATGGCGTCAGCGTTCCGCTGGCTGGTCTCCACGTTGCCTCCGGCCACAGGCGCCGGCCTCCTGGGGTTCATCATGCAGCCCTCAGGTACGCTGAGGGTGACTGGCCTGAAGCAGCCGTCGTTCACCGGGATGGTGGGGTCCGTGACGCTGATTAGCGTGAAGTAGATGCCGGCCACGGTGACGCCCAGGGGCGCATTGACGGGGCGCTCCACCTGGGGGCTGGTGCCCGCGTAGTCGAAGGCCACGGCGTCGCCCTTCTTGGTTATGGTGACGGCTATCTGGACGTCCCCACCCCCGGGCAGGATGTCCTCCATGTAGTCCACCGCCGAGTAGACCCCATCAGGCATCATTGACAGCTCCTGCCGCATCCTGCGCTCGCTCTGATCCATGACGCTGTCCATGGACGCGTGCAGCGTCTCTACGCCGTACAGGTCCACAAGCTCGTTGACGCGCCTGATGCCTGTGTTGTTGGCGGCCACCTGGGCCCTGATGTCCCCCATCTGGACCTCGGGGGTCCGCACGTTGCTCCTGATGATGTTCGCCAGCTCCCTGTTCATGCGGCCCCCCTCAATGAGCTTCACCGGCGGGATAATGAGCCCCTCCTGGTACAGCTCCGTGGCGTCGGCGGCTAGGCTCCCCGGGGCCTTGCCTCCCACGTCGGTGTGGTGGGCCTTGTTGGCCGCGTACCCTATGATGTTATCGCCGTGGAATATGGGGGCTATTAGGGTGAGGTCAGGGAGGTGGGTGCCGCTGATGTAGGGGTCGTTGAGGAGCAGCATGTCGCCGGGCCCAAGCTCCCCCCAGTAGGTCTCCAAGCCCACCCTGACGGCGATGGCCATGCTGCCCAGATGCACGGGAATATGCTCGGCCTGGGCTATCAACTCCCTTCGGTGATTGAACAGGGCGCAGCTGTGGTCCATACGTTCCTTGATGTTGGGGCTGTAAGCCGACTTCTTGAGGGCGATGCCCATCTCCTCGGCCGCGTAGATGAGGGCCCCCTTGATGACCTCGACGGTGGTGAAGTCTACTTTCATTGTTTAAGCCTCCTTAGGATCAGGTTTCCGAGGCGATCCGGCTTGTAGCTCCACCCAGGGTAGACCACCGTGGTGGAGTCGTACTGCTCTACAACCGCCGGGCCATCTCCTTTCTTGACCAGGTTCTCACGTTGGATCACGTCCGTGTCCACCCAGTCCCCCACCGTCTCAAAGTAGACTCTTCGGGCCGTGGGCCTGGCCTGTCTCTTCTCAGCATGATCCTCCGCGAGGGCGGGCTTATCCAGCCGCCCGATGACTCTGAGCTTGGCGTTCACCACCTCCACGGGCTCGTCCTCCGCCGCGTACCCGTAGACCTCCCTGTGCTTGGCGTGGAAAGCCGACAAGCTGCGCCTCATGGACTCCCCGGTGACAGGCGAATCCGTGAGGACGTTGAGCTCGAAGCCCTGGCCCCTGTACCTCATGTCCAGGCTCCTGCTGAAACCCCTGCGCTCCGGAGGTATATTCTCCTCTTCAAGGGTTGCGCTGCCCTGCGCCTCCATCTCCCTGAAACTCTCCTCAAGAGAGGCCGGCTCCACGTCCTCGACGCCCAGCAGAAGCGGGGTCGAGTGGTCGTGGAAAAGGTCTGCGGTGAGCAGCCCCAGGGCGCTGAACATGCCCGGGTTGGGAGGCACCACCACGTGGCCGATCTCCAGCTCCTCGGCCAACGCGCAGACGTGCATGGGCCCCGCTCCGCCGAAGGCCACTATGCTGAAGTTCCTTGGGTCGTAGCCCCTCTCCACGGACACTATGCGCAGTATCTTGCCCATCATGCTGTTAGCGATCCTCATGACGCTGACAGCCGCCTCGTGGACCGAGACGCCCAGGGACTCACCCAGAGCATTGAAAGCCTTCTCGGCCAGCGCCGGGTGGATGCCCATGTCGCCGCTCAGCAGCTCACTAGGGTTCAGACGACCCAGCAGGAGGTTGGCGTCCGTTATGGTGGCCTCGACGCCTCCCCGGTTGTAGCAGGCCGGGCCAGGGATGGCGCCGGCGCTGACCGGCCCCACCTGAAGGCCCCCGTTCACGGCCCGGGCTATGGTTCCTCCCCCGGCGCTGCACTCGGCAAGGTCTATGAAGGGGAACCTGACGGGGTAGCCGCTGCCCTTCACCAGCCGCCCCATGTGGATGTGACCGGCTACCTCGTACTCGGGTACCACCTCGGGGACCCTGCCCCTCACGGTGCCCGCCTTGGCAGTGGTCCCGCCCATGTCGAAGCTGATGATGTCCCTGACTCCGGCCTGCTCACCCAGCCAGGCCGCGGCTATCACTCCGGCGGCGGGCCCCGACTCCACTATGGTGGCCGGCTGGCCGCTGATGACGTTGCTCTTGGCCATGCCTCCGTTGCTCTGCATCACATAGAGGGGCGCCTTTACGCCCAGGCCCTCCAGGTCTTGCTCCAGCCGGGTGAGGTAGGTTTGGATGACTGGCATGAGGGCGGTGTTCACCACGGCTGTGCTGAGCCTCTCGTATTCCCTGTACTCGTTGCTTATCCTGTGGGACGCGGTGATGAACAGGCCCGGGCATTGTTTCTTTAACGCCTCGTATGCCTGGTTCTCGTGGACGGGGTTGGCGTAGCTGTTGATGAACCCGATGGCGACCGACTTCACGTCGCTAGCTTCTAAGCTGCACGCGATCTCATTGATCCTCTCAGCGTCTAGAGGCTTCTCAACCTCGCCTCTGGGGCCCACGCGCTCAGTTACCTCGTACCTGTGCCTTCTCTCCACCAGCATGGGGGGCCTAACGAAGAACAGGTTGTAGACCTCCGCCCGCCTCTGGCGCCCTATCTCTATGACGTCCTTGAAGCCCTCAGTGGTGATCAGGGCGGTTCTAGGCACCTCCAGGTCCACCTGGCCCAGCAGGGTGTTGGTGGCTATGGTGGTGGCGTGGCCCACCATGCTGATCTCCCCCGGGCTGTGACTCGGCAGCAGCTGCTTGAAGGCGTCGACAACCCCCCGCTCCGGGTTCCTTGGGACGGTGGGCACCTTGACGTTCAGTATCCGGCCCGTCTCCTCGTGGAAGGCCACCAGGTCTGTGAAGGTTCCTCCCACGTCCACGCTGACCCTGATCACCGTTGATCCTCCGTACACCTATGAGATTCAGGTGTCACGGATAAAATGACCGAAAGACTAGGGCTTCAGTTTGCGGCCGCTGAGCTTTATGGCCTCCAGGACCACGTGGCTCTCGGCTTTCTCGATGCCCGGGATGCCGCTTATTTCGTCCAGGAGCTCCACGGCTGACTGCCTGTCCCTGCACATGGCTAGGGCGAGGAGCTCGCAATCGCCGCTGACGCGGAGCACTACGCTGATCTCCTCGTGCTCGGCCACCTTGGAGCCTATCGTGGAGAGGTCGCTTCCGGAGCCGGCTGATATCCTCAGGCATAGGGGGTAGCTTTCAAGGGCGTCGGGGTCCGTGACCACCGTGTAGCCCCGGATGACGCCGCTCTCCTCCATGGCTTTGATTCTGGTGGACACGCTGACGTGGCTCACGTCGAGGGCCTTGGCTATCTCTCTGTAGCTCATACGGGAGTCAGCTTGGAGCAGCTTCAGTATGTCATTATCCAGGTTGTCTATTCTGTCCAATCTTTTCACAGGTTTATCACCTCGACTCCGCTGAACATGAGGTCTACTAGCTCATCGTAGCCTAAGATCAGTAAACCTTCCAGAGACTCGGGGGGGAGGCCGCGCTTGGCTGCGTCCCCACCGAGGACATAGATCGTGTGCTCGTTTAGCGCCTCTTTCACCTGTTGGCTCTCCCTGGCCATGTAGACCGCGTCCTGTAGAAGCACGATGGCTGAGCCTTCGATGCTTAGTGCCGCCCTGAGGGCGTTCTCGTCCAGGCCTTTCAACAGTACAAGTTTGCTCATTTCATCACCTAGAACACGAGGCTGGCCTCAGCCCAGCCCAGCAGCTCCTTAACTATGGCTCGGCTTGCGGGCACGGCGCCCTCCACCAGCTCATCCTCTGTGAAGCCTTTAGCTATGAGAGACTCCTCGTCCACGTGCATCTCTATATCCAGGTCCGGCAGATCGGCGAGGAACTTTCCTGTCAGCGTCTTGTCCGCCCTGTCCAGGGCGGCGTAGACTCCTTCGCCTATCCAGAGTACCTTGACCTCGTGGTCCCACAGGCCGACCGCGGTCCTCAGAGCCTCATAGTAGTTGAGGCTGGTGAAGGGCCGCGACTTTATTACGATGAGCGTCTTCTTCTCCGCCATCTAGCCAGCCCCCGTGAAGCTGAGGACTGCATCGGCCTCAGCCAGCGACTCGCTCAGGTCGAAGATGCCTCCGATGTCCATGCCCTCCGGTATGTCCTTCTCGGTTACGCCCCTCAGCTCCATGCATACTCTGCACCCGCTGAACTTGGCTCCCGCCTCCATGAGCTCCTTGACCCTGTGGCTGACGGAGTCCACGTGGAAGGGCTCGCCGCTCTGAGTCACAAGCGGGTTGTAGACGCCGTCCATCATGAGGTAGATGTCCACCTGGTGGCCTTTGGCCAGGGCTGCCTTGGTGATCTCCAGGGCGTGGTCCACTGCCTCGCGCTGGAAGGGGGACTCGCAGAGAAGGATAAGCATCCTACTCATTGGACTCACCTATATGAAGAGCTGCACGTCGGCGTCTATGGCTATGTCAAGGAAGGTGGCCGCACCCACGATGTCATCAACCTCGGGGATGAGGTCCTCCTTCTTCACGTCCATTATCGCCATGGTGGTGCTGCAAGCGTATAGTTTCACGTTCCCGGTGCTCCTGCTCATAGCGAGGAGCTCCGTGAGTGTGGGGGTGCCCACCTTCTTTATCTTGTCTTTCATCATGCCGGTGCCCACGCTCATGATCCCTGGGAGCTTGGCTGAATCCAGGCCCCCCTTCTTCAAGGCGTTTAGGCCCCAGAACGTGAAGAACAGGTGTACCTCTACGTCCATGGCGCCTCCTGTGCTGCTCAGCATGAACACCGGGTACAGCTTGTCCAGGGTTCCGCTGTGGACGATTATAGCTATCTTCTTTCTTTCACTCATCTAGCTCACCTCTATCAGGAACGTGAACACGCCGGAGTTCTCGGAGGTCTCCAGGACCTTGTTGCCCGTCTTGCCGGCCCATGCAGGGATGTCTCTTACGCTGCCCGGGTCGGTGGCCATCAGCCTGAGGACCTGGCCCGGCTTCATGTTCTTTGTCGCTTTCTTCAGCTGCACAATGGGCATGGGGCAGAACATGCCCTTGCAGTCTAGCTCAACGTCAACGCTAACACCCGCCATAATATTTACCAAATGGTAAGAATGAATCGCAATATTTAACCATTTGGTAAGGAAATGTTCTCTTGGGCCAGGATCTTCCTGATGAACCTCAGAGTCGTGGGCATGATGTCAACCGACTCCAGATCATTTAAAGGCACCCAGCGGGCGTCCAAGGCGTCTGAGCCGGGCCTGATCTCACCTGAAACGTACTCGCAAAGGTACTCGAAGAGGATGTAATGGTACTTGACGCGCCCATCATCGTCCCTGTGGATGCTGTTTAGGACCGCTACCTGTTTCAGGGGCCTGACAGTGACACTTGTCTCCTCCAGGACCTCCCTCACCAGGGCCTCCTCCACGGTCTCGCCCACCTCCACGGCGCCTCCCGGCAGCCCCCAAAGCCCCTCAGAAGGAGGCTTACCCCGGACACTGAGAAGTATATTGCCGCGGTGGATGATCATTCCGGCTATACCTGGGATTGGGCGCGCTGGGTAGGTTCGACTCGTCAACGGACCACCTATATGGAGGCGTAGCCCATGTCGAGGGCCCGGAGGTTTATCTCCTGCATGCTGGGACGCATGTTAGCCAGAACCGCTTCCTTGAGGAGCTCCAGGTTCACCATCTCGCTCCTCTTTGCCAGCGCCCCCAGGAGCACCATGTTGGAAACGATGGGGTTGCCCAGCTTCAGGGCTATCTCCCTAGAGGGTACCTGTATGATCTCCACGTCGTCCCGGACATTGCCGGCGCGCTCATAGACGTCGCTGTCCACCAGGATCAGGCTGCCGGTCTTGGCCACGCCCATGAACTTCTTGAAGGCCGGGAGGCTTAGAGCCAGTAGCACGTCGCTCCTCTCAAACTGCAGGTCATTGATCTCCACGTCGCTGACCATGATCTCGCTGCGGCAGCTCCCGCCCCTGGCCTCGGCGCCGTAGCTGCGGCCGAACATGACCTCGTATCCTTTCCTGAATAGGGCGTCGCTTAGGAACTCGCCCGCCGCGACTATCCCCTGGCCGCCTGTTCCGCTTATTAGTATGTTCTGCTGCACAGTTACTCGCCCCTCGCCTTTCTCATGATCTCCCTGAGGCTCTCCGTCAGCTCCGGGCGCATCGTCTTCTCGAAGAGGCCCAGCTCCACCTTTTTCTCCATGTGGTCCGCCACGTAGCTCACGGAGCTCAACTTCTCCAGCATCTCCCGAGTGACCTCAACCTGCTTAGTATCCACCCTCACCACCTGGCCGAAGCCTATGTGGTCCACTATCTTAGCCTTGACACCGTCCAAAGCCTCCACATGTTTCAGGGTCTCCTTTACGTCCCCCTTGGGCACGGCGTAGAGGTAGCCTCCCCTGCCCGGGCGGCCCTTAATGTAGGTGCTCTCCCCGAACATCTCCAGAATCCTCGGCGGCAAGCTCTCTAGGGGGCCCCTGAGGTTGAAGACCCGCCTCTGCTGCGTGGGGCACTGGCTCAATATCTCTATGAATGCGAAGCCCTTGTGCTGCAGTGCCTCCTTCATGGCGTTGGTGAGCTCCACCACGTGGTAGGTGCTCCACTTGGCCACGTAGGTGGCCCCCGCGGCCTTCACCAGCCGGGTGATGTCGAAGGGACTCTCCGGGTTACCGTAGGGGCTGGTCACGGTAGTCTCACCGTGAAGCGTGGTGGGCGCTATCTGTCCGCCCGTCATGGCGTAGCTGAAGTTGTTCACCAGGAACACCTTGAGGTCGATGTTGCGGCGCGCCGCGTGGATGAGGTGGTTGCCGCCGATGCCCGCGCCGTCGCCGTCGCCCGTGAAAACCACGGTGGTGAGGTCAGGGTTGTAGGCCTTGGCGCCTGTGGCGAAGGCTATGGCCCTGCCGTGGGTTGTGTGCAGGGTGTCGCCGTCGAAGTAGGGGCTGGGTATCCAGGCGCTGCACCCGATGCCCGACACGGCCAATATGCTTTCCTTGTCGATGCCAAGGTCGTCAATGGCTCTGAGGAAGCACTGGAGTATGATGCCTCCGCCGCAGCCGGGGCAGAAGGCGCTGGGCTGGGCCCTCACGTACTTGTCCCTGTAGTAGTATAGGCTCTTCACGATGACTCCCTCCTTATGGCTTCAAGCACCTCACGCGCCAGCGGCAGCTGCCCGCCCACCTTTCCCAAGCTTATCACCTTGGTCTTTCCACAGACCACCCGCTGCACCTCCTTAACCAGTTTACCGAAGTTCATCTCCACGACGATGATGGCGTCCACCTGGTCCGCAAGCTCGGAGACCTCGGACTCGGGGAAGGGCCATATGGTCTTTAGTCTGAAGAGGCCGGCTTTGATCCCCGCCTTCTTGGCCTGGGTGACGGCCTCTAGGCTTGGCCTCGCTGAGGCACCGAAGGTGAGGACCGCCACCTTAGCGTCGTCCATGTCTACCCTGTGGATGTCCCTAATCTTGGGCTCCGCGTTGAGTATCTTGTCCCTGATCCGGTACACGATCATCTGGTGGTACTTGGGGGACATGTCCCTGACGCCGTCGGGGCGGTGTGTGCTCCCCGTCACGAGGAGCTTATATCCTTCACCGAATGCCGGCATCTCGGGGACCAGGCTGGGATCATCTGTACCCCAGGGCGTGCAGGTCTTGTCGGTGGGCTTCCTGCGGTTCACCAACTCCACCTCGTCGGGCACGATGAGCTTTTCCTGGATGTGGCCTATGAGGCCGTCGCTCATCAGCATCACCGGCGTCCTGTAGGACTCGGCCAGGTTGAAGGCCCTGACGGTGAGGTCGAACATCTCCTGAACGCTCCACGGACTGATAGCTATCACCTCATAGTCGCCGTGGGCTCCATACTTGGCCTGGTATATGTCCTGCTGGCTGGGGTCTGTGCTCTGGCCAGTGGAGGGGCCGCTGCGCTGCACGTTCACCAGCACCAGGGGCGTCTCCGTCATGTGGGCGTACCCAATGTTCTCCTGCATGAGGCTGTACCCTGGGCCGCTGGTGGCCGTCATGGCCTTAGCTCCCGCCCAGGAGGCGCCTATGACGCTGGCTATGCTGGCTATCTCGTCCTCCATCTGCAGGAAGACGCCACTCACCTTGGGCAGCTCAGCCGACATGTGGTGACTGATCTCACTGGCCGGCGTTATGGGGTACCCCGCGAAGTACCTGCAACCGGCGCGTAGCGCGCCCTCGGCGCAGGCAATATTCCCTAGTACAAAGTGCCTACCTGGTTCAAGCATCTCTGGCTTCCTCCACGTTCACCGCGAAGTCCGGGCAGAAACGCTCACACCACCTGCAGCCGATGCAGTCTCCCTCGACCACGGGCTTGGTGCCGCCCAGCGCGGTCTTCTTCTCAGACTCTCTTAAAACTTTCCCCCCGCGTGCGTTGCACATGTGGACACATATGAGGCATCCCTTGCACTTTTCCTCGTCTATGGCCACGTTATACTTCTTAGCCGTCCCATTACACCTCGGTGACTTTGAATCTGTGATCATTATGGAAGGATGAATAAAACAGTGAGGGTAAGTCGCCGCGTCACCAGACTAGGACGACAGAGACTTCCAGAGCCTATCCACCAGGCCCTCATCCACCTTACCTAAGCCCCTGGCCAGCGCCAGCTGGTTCACCAGGGGGAACACCAACCAGGCGTAGACCTGGCTGGCGAGGAACTCGTGGACCCCGTAAGGCCTGTTGAGCACCCAAGGGCCCCAAACCACGGCGATGATGAACGCGGTGACCGAGGTGAACACGGCGGCGGTCCTGGTCGCCCTCTTCATGAATAGACCGTACAGGAACGGCGCCATAATGGCGGCCGAGAGGCACGCCCACGCGATCATAGCCATGTCCAGTATCATCTTGGGCCTGAAGAAGGCCATGACAAGGCCGCCCAGGGTCACGGCGGCCGTCGCGTACCTGCTCAGGGCAAGTATCTTGGAGTCGTCAACCTCCGGGTGGAACAGCTTATGGTACAGGTCTCTGGCTAACCCGAAGCTGGCCATCAGTATCACAGCGTCAGCAGTGGACTGGGACGCCGCTATGACTGCTGAGAGGTAGACTGCACCTATCAAGGCAGGCATAACCAGCAGGATCAGCTGAGGAATCACTATATCGTAGTCGGGGACGCCGGACGACGTCAACGGGATGGATATGTTGTTTTGGGTGAACATTAAGCGGGCCGCGGCACCGTTGAAATAGCTGCAGGTGGTCATGGCGATACAGAAAAGGGTCGCGAAAACTATTCCCCACTTCACAACCTTGGGGTCTTTCATCATGTAGAACCTGGTGAGAGACTGAGGCAGCCCCCAGGGGCCAATGCTGGTAACCATGACGTAGCTGAAGAGCCCCCAGAAGCCCCATATGCCCGGCGACTCTACCAGGCCTGGGTTGATGGCGGCGAGGCCCTGAGTTATGTTGCCGATTCCTCCGTTCCTGATGATGACCATGGCGGTCAGGAACAGAGTGCCCGCGGCCATCACGGTCCCCTGGATGAAGTCGTTCCAGACACAGGCCACGGTTCCACCCACGGCAAGGTAGAAGCCCACAATTAGCGCCGTGATTATGAGGCTCAGCTCATAGCTGAGGTCCATTGTCACCTTGAAGATGTAGGACACACCCATGAACACAGAGACCAGGTAGACGGTCATGAACACAATAGTCAGAATCGCCGTCCAGACGTGTAGGAACCTGGACTGATACCTCTCCCTGAAGAAGTCGGGCAACGTCAGCGCCTTCAAGACGCCGCTGAATGATCTAATCCTGCCCCCGAAAAGCAGGAAAGGCAGAAACGCCCCCAGTATGGTGTTTCCAATAGCGATCCAGAGGGTCGCGTACCCGAACCTGTACGCGTAGGCTCCGCCCCCAATCATTAGCACACTGCTGAAGTAAACTGTCCCGTAGTGCACGCCAAGAAGAGCTGGGCCTATGTTCCTCCCAGCAACGTAGTAGTCCTCTATGGAGTGAACCTGCTTCGACGAAAGGTAACCTATGGCGATCAGGATGACCATGTAGAGCCCGAAAACGATCCCGAAAACCCAGACATATTCCTCAAGCAAGGAGTTAACCACCGACGCGTTTCAGACTACATCTACTTACCCGCACAGCATTTAATTTTAACGAGAATTTACATTAAACACATCAAAAATGGATTAAAGAACACGTCTTTGGTCGAGAGCCATCAAGCAGTTGACTGGAAACATGGCTATGAGTTTAGGTAATCTTTTTGAGTGAATCCCCGAATTGGGCGCACATGAAGCACGTCAAGTGGGCCTCAGCCTAAAGTATGCTTACCGGGGTGTCCATGACCGGAATGTGGGTGATCTTCCTTCTCAACGGCATGGTACCCGAGCTTGCCACGATACCCACAGAGACTATGTTTAGCATAGCCGCGGATAACGCCACAGCCCTGCTCCTGGTGGCCGCCGGATACGGGCTCTACGCGGGCAAGAGGTGGGCTGAGAGAGCTTTCATGATCTCCATGTGCGCCCTCTTCTACAGCCTCATGATAGCCATAGGATACTACGCCCAGCTTGGGGGAATACGCATTCCTCGGCATATTTGTACCCATCTTCACCCTGACGGTGTACTTCACACATGCTACGGTGAAGGGATAGGCTAGTACCCAAGCTTCCTGAGGACCAG
>DATKWY010000211.1:0-2843 GCA_035529295.1 Candidatus Desulfaltia sp.
GGCGATGTAGTTCCTCATCTTCCAGCCCAGGGGAATCCAATGGTCCTTGTTCTCCAGCGCCGGCTTCAACCCGATCTTGTCAGCGTCCACGAAGGCGTACCACAGGCCCCCGTAGGCTATGTCGGCCTCCACCTCCCCCACATCGGGGATGTCAAACTTCATAGTCTTCCAGTAGAAGCTGGGGACCCCCTGCATGTAGATGGCCTTGGCCACGCCGTCCTTCACCTCCACCTTGGTGCGGACGAGGCCGGCCACCGTGTCGAAGGTGATATCCGTCACGGGCTCCTTCACGTCCACCATGCCGGTATTCACCAGAGCCGCCGAGCAGCTGTAGGTGCTGTCCCCGCAGGCGCTGAAGTAGCCGTCGGTCCACAGGTAGATGACGCCCACATCTGCCTCTGGGTGGCAGGGCTCGGTGAGCACCGCGCCCAGCATGCCCTCGAAGCCCCTGGGCTCCTTCAGCATCGTGCCTAGGAGGCTGTGGTAATGTTCCTTGAAGTAGTCCTGCTTCTCCTGCATGGTCTTACCCACCAGCTTAGGGACTCCGCCTACCAGTATCCTGGTGGCCTCGCCGCTGCAGTGGGTGTCGATGCACGAGACGTACCGTTTAAACTTCAAACCATGACACCTTGATGAAACTATATCCAAGACCCTTTATACAATTATCGGGAGGGATTCATCTCGAGGTGTTCTCCGGGACCCTTTTCCCTGAACTAGTTTTCAGTCGCCAATATGACGGGGACTCGCACTCAACTCATTGGGCGCTGTAATGTATCAGATATCTAGGTTAGCAGGGCGGTTACACAAGCGTTATGCCGAGAACGGTGGAAGGCACCATCTGAATGGGATTACTAGCTAACCGCGGTCCATCAAAATATGATCTCGCGGTCTTTTCGTCAATAGTTGTCTACGCCCTCGTCTTCTCATGGTTCACGGTCTCAAAACACTATTCCTTTAGCACCTTCGCATGGGACCTGGGTATATTCGACCAGGCTCTATGGACCACAGTCAACCGAAACAAGTTATTCCAATACACCTGTGAGCTCCACCTCGTGGAGTCGGGCAGCTTCTTTGGCGTCCACTTCAGCCCCATACTCTTCCTCCTCATACCCATATACTACCTCAACCAGTCCGCGGTGACTCTCCTAATCGCCCAGTCCTTCATCCTAGGAGTGTCAGCGTACCCAATCTACCTCGCCGCAAAGCTGCACTTCACCGAGAAGCATTCAGCTATGATAACAGCCCTCTACCTCATGAACCCGGCTCTCCACGGCGTCAACTCCTACGACTTCCATGTTCAAGCCTTCATCCCGTTGGCGTTCAACTACGTCCTATATTACATAGAGGCGAGGAAATGGGTGAGCACCGTCATAGCAGGCCTGCTCTCCCTCACAATCCAGGAGCAGGTAGCCTACTTCATAATAGGGTACGCCGTCTACCTGACAGCTGCAACCATCAAAGAAAGAACATTATGGATGCGTGAGGAGAAAAGAAAGAGGTTTCTGGTGGCCGCGACACTTACCATAGCATCCGTGGGCTGGATACTCCTATCGACCCAAGTGATAGGCTACTTCAACCCCGAGATACCTGAACACCTTAAGGCCGGGCAACACTTCACGGTCCTAGGGGCAGAGTCCCCGTCAGGCATCATATCTGCCGCGGCAAGAGACCCCCTCAGAGCCATGAGAGCTTTGGCCCATGACTGGTCAGAGAAGTCGGCGTACTTGCTTGGCCTGACCTTCCCCTACGCCCTGCCCTGCGCCCTCGCGCCCACCCCACTGGTCGCCGCCCTACCCTGGATCGCCGTGTCTCTCTTATCCAACTACCCGCCATACTACAGGCTGGGGTTCCAGTACCCCGCCTACATCATACCGGCCATATACGCGGGCTTCATCAAGGGCCTGGGCCACCTCAAACTAGCGCTCAGAGGAGGCGAAAACCGCGCCCTCAGCAGGCTCATCGTCACCCTCCTGGTGGTGGGCGCAGCGTCGAGCGCCACCCTGAGCCCGCTAAGCCCCCTCACAGACGGCTTCAGCCTCAGCCCTTCATACATCAAGCCGTCAGCCGACCCCAGAAACCAGCGGATCCAGCAGGTGTTGTCAAGCATCCCCCCCGGGGCCTCCATACTGGCCCAGGACAACCTATTCCCCCACGTGTCCAACAGGGAGCACGCATACGTCATAGTCCCCGAGATAGCTTCGGACCCCGAGACTTGGCGGAGAGCCATGAACATCACCGTGGGGCTCCGCACAGACTACATAGCCGTGGACCTTGAGACGGACCCCCACGGCACAGCCGAGACCGCGTTCACCCTCGTCAAACTGTACAACTACAGCCTCCACGCATACTTCAACAACGTCTACATCTACGGCCTCGCCCCCCCGGACGGCCCAGCCATATACGAGCCCCTGAACGAGACCTACACCCACCTGGACCTAATAACGATGAACGGGAGAGCCGTCCCGGACCCCACGGCGGCGTCGGGGGCCGCCATCGTATACGTGAACATGACCCACAGAACCAGGACCATATGGTACGGCCCCTACGTCATAGCCCCCGAGGGCAACTACACGGCGGCCTTCATCCTCAGGGCTGGGACCCTCAACGACTCCGGCACCCTGACCATAGACGCCCGCAGCGGCGGAGCCACCCTCGCCAACGCCACAATAGGCCCCGCGAGCTTCACGGCCACCGGCGAGTGGAGAACCTTCACACTCAACTTCACCCTCACCACGGTCTCCACCGACCTGGAGCTGCGCGGCCTACTCCAGGGAGACGACACCAGCATAGCCCTTGACCGGATAACGCTCACCCAAACCGGGTAGGGTAAACGTTTAAATGGG
>DATKWY010000212.1:0-2048 GCA_035529295.1 Candidatus Desulfaltia sp.
ACCCCGTGAAGAGCGTCAGGAGCCTCCTCTGAGCCTCAAGGTTTAAACCGGCTCCGCGTCGTCTTTTCTGGGAGGAAACTTGAATCTCTATGGGCTCAAGGTGATAGACTTCCACAGCCACTTCCCCGTCCAGAGGGGCGGAGGAGGGGGAGGCTACTGGCAGCGGGTGGTCGATAAGTACGGCGAGGAGCGGGCCAGCATCATCATCCAGAACAGCCGAAGGTACAGGGACGACTGGAGACGCATGTGGGGCTTCGAGGCGCCAGAGGAGGGGGCCCACAGCGACGAGGAGCAGGCGGAGCGCTGGGTGGCCGACCTGGACGCCAAAGGCGTGGAGAAAGTGAACTTCGTCACGGGGGGCGGCAACGACAACCTGGCAAGTGTGGTGGCCATGCACCCCGACAGGTTCACAGGGTTCGCCCACCACGACCCCTTCAGCGAGGACGCTGCCGGGGAGCTGGAGCGGGCCGTGAAGGAGCTGGGCCTCAGAGGCTACAAGATGATAGCGTCGAGCCAGACCCAGCCCATCGACGACAAGTCTCTCTACCCGCTGTGGGAGACGGCTGAGAACCTGAAGGTGCCCGTGCTCATCCACTTCGGCGTCCTCGGGGGAGGAGGAGGCCCCTCCAGGGACCTCAGGAACATGGATCCGCTGACCCTCTGGGAGGTGGCCGCCAGCTTCCCCACCCTCAACTTCGTGGTACCCCACTTCGGAGCCTGTTACCTCCGGGAGCTCCTTCAGCTGTGCTGGGGCTGCCCCAACGTGCTGATGGACACCTCGGGGAGCAACCAGTGGACCCGGTGGATGCCCTACAGGCTGACCTTAGAGGACGTCTTCAGGAAGGCCGTGGAGACTGTTGGCCCGGACAGGATCGTGTTCGGCACCGACTCCAGCTACTTCCCCAGGGGCTTCGCTCAGGAGTACCTGAGGGAGCAGATGATGATCTGCCGCAGCATCGGCCTGGAGCAGGGCACCGTGGAGAAGATATTCGGTGGGAACGCGGCCCGGCTGCTCAGGCTCTCTTGAAAGGTTTTTATGAGCTCCCTCTGATGTGCATCCCATAAGTGGGGCATGCACTTGGAGAACACGTCGCCGGCGCACCTGATCTACAGCGACTACGTGGAGAAGGGGTTGAGGGCGGAGCTGGCCCAGGCCCTTTGGGGGCAGATACCGTCCATCATGGGTGACGCCTACGAGGCATTACCCAGGATACGCTCAAAGTACAAGGCATCTACGGAGATCGAGGGCTTCAAGAAGGCATTGAAGAACGAGATGAGGTCCATGGGGCTCCTCACGGGCAGGGTGAAGGAGAGCATCGACCGCCTGGACAAGGGCGTCGTGGAGACGGGTCAGCAGCCCATGTGCTTGGGGGGTCCCAGCCTGATCCTGAACAAGTTGGCGTACGTCCACAGCCTCTGTGGCCTGGGGGACCATGGCTATGTCCCCGTCTTCTATAACGCCGACTATGACGGTGTGCAGGCCGAGCTGCTGAACATCCGGCTGCCGAGTCCCTCCTCGCGTGGTTTGCTGCTTTCTTACCCGTCTGAGCCGGGTGACGAGGGTGTGCCCATCCGCCTGCTCTCGAACCCGTCTGAGGACTGGTTTAGAAAGACTGTTGAGAAGATCGAGGGCAATTTCAAGGGAATCATGAAGGGAGTGAACCAAGAAACCCAGGATAGGGTGGCTCAGAGGCTGAGCCACGCCCTGACCCTCATCAGGGGCGCCTACTACAGCACTGGCAACGTCTCGGACTGGGCCGCCAAGACCCTGGGGGTCATCATCAACTTGGAGGCCGACATGGGTGTGCCCGTTGTCTCCCCCAGCAAGCCAGGGCTGAGGCGCTTCTTCCAGGGCGGGTACGAGTACCTTCTCTCGGAGCCTGTCCGAAGCCGCTTCGTGGAGGCGTCCAACAGGGCCGCTGAGCTGGTAGAGGGCGCCGGGTACAGGGCGCAGATCGGGTTACGGGGCCGGGACTACGTCCCCTTCTTCCTGGAGTGCATGACACCCGAGTGCAGGCGTAGCCGCGTCGAGCTGAAGCTTGGCGCCG
>DATKWY010000213.1:0-4490 GCA_035529295.1 Candidatus Desulfaltia sp.
TCCTCAACGCCGCCCTCTTCACCTTCGCCATAATAACCATCTTCGGAGTCCACGAGCTAGGCCACAAAGCCATGTCCCAGCTCAGAGGAGTGGAGGCCAGCATGCCCTACTTCATCCCCGCCCCACCCGGCATGGGGGGAACCCTGGGCGCAGTCATAACCCAGCGAGAGCCCCCAGTAAACAGGGACGCCCTCTTCGACCTGGGCATGAGCGGCCCAGTAGCCGGCTTCACCGTCTCCGCCCTCATGGGCTACCTGGGCCTCAGGCTCAGCTACGTGGTACCCCTACAGCAGATAACCCAGTGGATGATCAGCTACCCCGAGATACGCTTCCAGCAGATGCCCATGCCCATGATCCTCGAGTTCATGGCCTCATGGGTGAAACCCACCCCCGAAGGCTCGGTCTTGGTGATGCACCCGGTGGCCTTCGCCGCCTGGGTGGGCTGCGTCCTCACCTTCATAAACCTCATCCCCGCCTGGCAGCTGGACGGAGGCCACATAATCAGGTCCCTGGTAGGCAGGGAGAGCCACAAGATCATAAGCGCCGCAGGGGTGCTGCTCCTCGTAATATCAGGCTACTTCATAATGGGCGTCGTCGTGGCCTTCTTCCTCATGAGAGAGGGCGCCGAGTCCATGGAGCCCCTGGACGACGAATCCCCCCTCAGCCTATCCAGGAAGCTGGGGTTCACCCTCTACTTCCTGCTGATAGCCCTGTCCCTCGTGGCCCTGATCCCCATCTAAGCACAATGAAACAGGCAGCTATACGAGCCATAGTGGGATGTGCGCCGTGAAAACGGTCACACGTTCACCTTGAAGGTCGAGCCATACGGCATGACGTAGGTGCTCCTGCCCCTTCTGCCGGCCACAGCCATCTCGTAGGCCTGGTTCGTGGTCCTGACAGACTCGAAGCCCAGGGGCTCAACTAGGTAACTGGGCAGAGCCGAGACCAGGATCACCCTCTGGGTGCGCGTCACCCTCTTAAACATCTGAAGGGCCTCCGCCCCGCACATGTACCGCCTCTCAAACTCAGAGGCCTCCGTCACCCTGGCCAGCCTGGTGAAGGCATCCGCGCCGAGCCCCTCACTGCACTCGGCCAATAGAACCACGGTCCCGTTACGCTTCGTCACCCTGCTGGCGCCGTCCAACGCCCACGACGCCTTGTAGAGGTTAAAGTCGAACCTGTCACCCCCGGCGCTCACCACCGTCACATCCGACAACGCATCCACCTTCGCCTCGTAGCCTCCACCCAGGGCCGTGACAGCCTTGCCCCACGTCTCCTCGAAGCCCCCCGCATACACCCCCACCGGCTCGCCCCCGGGGCTCACCGCCACATTGACCGCGAAGTCCACCCCCGCCAGCTTCACAGCCTCAACCACGTCCTCCTTGACAGGGTTAAGCTCGATGACACCCGGCGCGGCCCCACCCTTGAAGTAGTTACGCCTATTCTCCACCAGGGTCTGATGCGAGCAAACCCCCGGCACCACCGCGTTATGTGCGCCGCAGAAACCATAAAGGGGGTCCACCCGCGTCTCCCCCACAGCCATCCTGATGGTGGCCTCAGCATACGCCCTGTTCACATTCACAGGGGTGCCCCTGTGGGTGACCCCAGCCTCCACCAGCCCACCCGTGGACCTAACATGGTCAACCACTTGAACCTGGGACAGCGTGGAGGCTCTACCTATCTCCCCATGGAGTCTGCTGCCGCCGTTCTCCCTCTCGCAATCCCCCAGAATTACCGTGATCCTGTCCCTGGGCACTATCTGCTCCACGAGCTGCTTCACAAGGTGCGACAAGACATGGACGGCGTGGCCCGGGCTCATGGAGCCGTCCACCGCTATGGCCACCCTGCAGTCAGGCTTCACCAGCTCGTCGAGGGACGCTGCCCCGATTGGGGCATCTATTGCTTTGAGGACTTCGTCCTGTAGCTGTATATGCTCCTCTCTATCGGGAGGTCCAAGGATCTTGAGGAGGTTATCCAGGTCCACCGAGACGTACACCTCCGTATCGCCGTAGGGTAGCCAGCAGTCAGTCATGGCGCTCAACCTAGGAGATAGTCGTTAAATGAGAAAGGGTTTTCGCCTCACATGGGCGAATCGCGGCGCCGCGCCCGTCAGGGTCGGTTGGTGGGGCTCGACAGACTGGACAGGTACTCCCTGATCCTTCGGAGCCTGAGGCTCTCCGCCTGAAGCTTACTGCGTAGAGTCTCAGCGGCCTCGTCATCCCCCTGAGCCTCGGCCTGGTTTGAGGGTGTCCACCCGGGCCCTCGCCATGTCCATCTCCTCCAGGGCCCGCCTGATGTCCTCGTTAGATACGTTCTGGAGAGCCTCCTTGATGCCGTCGCTGACATCCACCAGCTCGTTGAGGTCCAGCTTGCCTTCATCTAACTTCCTCTGGAGCTGCGCCAGCTTGTCCTCGGTGAGTGTCAACGCGTTCGTCACCCTCGTCCTCTCCGCTGTAGGGATGGTGGCCTGGTAAGCTGACAGGGACTCCCTCAGGTTCGTGACCCTGCTCTGGATGTTCTCCCTATACCTGGAGGCCAGGGCCAACTTCACGCGGTTCATCTCCAAGTTCACCAGGGCCTGAGCGTCCTTCAGCCTCTGCGCGGCCTGCCTCATGACCGCATCGAAGCCTCTCTGGTCCCGGTCCCTGTACTGGCGTTCAGCGTCTCCGAGAAGGGACTCTATCTCCTCCAATGTGTCCTCGAGGGACGAGGTGTCCCAGCCCCTCTCTCGCAGGGACTCCACTGATAGGCTCAGCTTCTTAAAGTACTCCCGTGCCCTCATCAGGGTCTGGTTCATCGCCGCCGTCGGCGGCTCAGCGACGGGGGGCCTATCCGGCTGGTCGATGGCCTGGAAGGAGCCCCGAAGAATGCCCTGTGCTTCCTTCACCTTAGCCCACGACTCCTCAAGCCTCCCCGAGTCCAGCAGCCTCTGAGCCTCTCCGAGGGCCTGCTCGGCCTTCTGAGCGCCTTCAACGACCCGGGGTGGAACCGTGTACCTCTTGGACTCGAGTTCAGCCACATATGCCCTCAGCCCCTCAAGCGTGCTCCGTGTGGACTGGAGCAGCTGAGCCGCCACCTGGTTCCTGTCGCTGCTTGACACGGTGACCATCAACGACTCCTTTAGGGTACCGTCCGTCTCCACTGTGACGCGGTAAACGTCCGAGCCCATGGACTGGGGCAGGGTGACGTTAAGCTTGTAGTGGCCGTCCCCCGGCACCTTGAACAAGTAGACGTAGGTATCGTTGTTGGTCCCCTTGAGGCAGACTGTGATGTTTATCCCGGGCTCCGAGTCGCCCTCCACGGTGAAGAAGCCGCCCGGAGCCACGTATAAGTGCCTCGCGGATGTGCTCACTGACAAGGCTGGGGACGCGTTTACGGCCAACGGCGCTACAACTATCAGAACCAGCATGAGCAGCAGCGGCAGGGTCCAGCGATGTGTACGCATCCTCGTATAGCCCTCCCCCGCCGTCTTATTAGAGGAACCTGCAGGAACAAGATGGAATAACCGTTTCACCCCGCTCACCTCCGGTACCTCCTGCTTACGCTGACCAGGCTCTGGCCCCCCACCTTCCGCTCCTCGATGATCTCCAGACCCACGAGGCGCCTTATCATCCTCCAGGCGCTCGTCCTCGGCAACTCGAACTTGTCTTTTATCTCGTTGGCGAACACCTCTCCACCGGCCTCGGCTATGAACTTCAAGGCTTCTCGGTCCTCGAACCGCAGCCCTGGGTTGTCCCGGAACACGGCGTCCAAGTCTATTATAAAGTGCTCACGCTGGGGCGCAGCCTTTACGGCTCCACGTCTACTGATCATATACAGCCCGGAGGCTATCACGACGAGGGCCACGGCCGCTAACATCGTCAGTCCGGCGTCGAAGGGCTTGGTGGCGCGTTCAGCTGCAGCTTTGCTGAGGCCGGCGTAGTCCTTAGCCATAGAGTAGCCCCCGGCATCGTACACGGTGGTGGCCTGGCTTAGATAAGTTACCGCTGCGTCAATCCCCTCCGTCCGGCCCTCAGAGAGAGCCTGAGACACCGCTGCGTCGGCCACGTCGATGAGATCCGAGGCTTCAGAGGCCTCCTGCCTTGTTTTATCGGCAGTGTTAGCGGCCTCACCCGATCTGGTTATGGCGCCGGCGTAATCCGCGGCGTTGAACAGGGCGTACGCCTCAGCGAGCAGAATCCTCGCCTCCGTCAGCTCCACCCCCGTTTCCTCAATCTCACTAAGGTATGCTTCGGCTTCATCCAGGGCGTCGCTCGCCTTCGCCACGGCGTCGAGGGCGCCGGCCAGATACGATATGGACACCTGGCCCGGGGGCATCAGGACATGTGGCCTGCCCTGCTCTACACCGATCTCGATGGGTAACTCGCTGAGGCTTATTATGGCGGCGCTCTGCGGGAGCATGACCCTTGCGGCTATGGGCGTTGACACGTTAAAGGTCCACACGGACCCGGTCTTGCTCGTCAAAGCCAACGTATAGTACAGCTCGTCTG
>DATKWY010000214.1:0-3097 GCA_035529295.1 Candidatus Desulfaltia sp.
TTCTTCGTGGACTCCCAGAGGCCGTGGATGTTGCAGTAGCTGACGGCGTGCAGGGTGCCCTTGGCGGCCGTCTTGAAGTAGAATGTGGCCGCGCTGTGGGTGTAGGCCGGTCCCTGGTTGGCCCCCTTGATGCTCTCGCCGTGGGCGTTGAACTCGAAGTTGCCCAGGTCAACGGCGAACTTGTCCCCGTCGGGCACATAGTAGATCCTTATCCACCGGATGTGGTGCTCCGTGGTGTTGGGGTGGGGTATGTCCTTGCCCACGGTGACCGTGGCCTTCGCCCACTCACCGGCCTTCACCCTGTCTGGGCACTCGATGACCGGTACGTGCTTCTCGCTCTTCCAGTCGGCTGTCTGGATCTTCTTGCCGATACTTTCAGACATGTATTTTGCTGGGGAACCGGGTCATATAAAGGTATGAAGGGGCTACCTGCGGTCCCTGAGCGCCGCCAGGAGGGCGAGGCAGCCAAGGCATATGGCTGTGCTGAAGTAGAAGCTGTACAGGTAGCCCTGAGGGTAGCCTAGGATGTCCACCAGGTTGCTCATGACGATGGGCCCCACCAGGCCCCCCATATCCATGAATGTGCGGTAGGTGCCGATGCCTGTGCCCCGCAGCTGGTCCGGGACCGCGTCGGCTATGAAGGCGGGTATGACGCTGTACACGATGCCCCAGAAGATGCCCTTGAGGAACATGACAGCCATCAGCGGGATGAAGGATGTGAACAGGCTCAGCCCGAACACGGCGAAGGCCCCTGTCGCCAGGCCCACGGCCAGCATCCTCCGCCGCCCCACCTTGTCGGACAGGAAGCCCCCCATGAGGTTGCCCCCCACGCTGCCCACCGTGCTCGCCGACACCAGGAGGGCGTAGCTGGCTATAGGGATCATGAGCTCCTCCGTGGCGTATATGGGCAGCACCGTCCCAAGGAGCCCGTTGTTGATAATCATGCAGCCCAAGTTGATGACACAGGCCACCACCACCATCTTGTTAAGGACCTTTACTAGATCAGCCCTGGTAGGTATCAGGCTCGGCTTAGGGCCGTGTGTGGCTGCTGCCTGGGACCCCTTTATGGCCGTCACCGCGACCAACGTGACCACGCTGAGCCCCGTGCACACCAGGAAATTCATCCGGGGCCCGTAGTTGGCCGCCACGAAACCCCCGGCGGTCTGGCCTATGAGGCTGCCCAGCAGCTCCACGGCCTGGAAGAAGCCCAGGGCTCTGCCCCTCCTCTCGCTGGTGAAGAGGCGGCTCACGTAGCTCATGCCTATGCAGAAGAAGCTGGCGTCCCCCACGCCCCAGAGGACCCTGGCGAAGATGAGGGCCCAGATGTTGCCCGTCTGGTAGCATATGAAGGAACCCACCAGGGCGAATAGCCTGCCGGCCACCAGGGGGACCTTGGGGCCTATTCTGTCGCTGAGGACGCCGATGGGGAACTCGCTGAACATCCTGAGGAGGAAGTACCCTGACACAGCTAGGCCGACGAGCTGGATGGGGGCCGTGAACTCGGCCCTCACGTAGGGGGCGAATATGGGCCAGACGAAGCCACTGGCCAGCATGGTGAGGGTGCCGCTGACGATCATGAGGTAGTACTCTTTGATGTTCTCCTTCAACTGCCTCGCCTTGCCGCATATCAGAGGCGGCTCACATTTAAAGATAGAGACGAGTCAGCCTGACGACAAAACTAATGTTGCTGTCGCGGGTGATACTACTCCATGAAACTCAACGTGGGCGACCCGCCCATGAAAGGCATACGGGTCCTGGACCTGAGCAGGGTCCTTGCCGGCCCCTTCTGTAGCATGACCCTCTCAGACCTGGGCGCAGAGATCATCAAGGTCGAGATACCAGGCTCTGGGGACGACACCAGGGCCTTCCCTCCCTACATCGGGGGCGAGAGTAGCTACTTCATGTCCGTGAACAGGGGCAAGAAGAGCGTCACCCTGAACCTGAAGGAGGACGCGGCCCGGGAGGCCCTCCTCAGGCTGGCTGCCGGGTGCGACGTGTTCCTGGAGAACTACAGGCCGGGGGTGACCAAGCGCCTGGGCGTCGACTATGATGCCGTTAAGAAGGTGAACCCCGGGATCATATACTGCAGCATCAGCAGCTTCGGCCAGACAGGGCCCTATAACCAGTGGCCCGGGTACGACCTCATAGTTCAGGGCATGGGGGGGCTCATGGGGCTCACGGGTGAGCCGGGCAGGCCGCCTGTACGGGTTGGGATGGCGGTCACAGACATCGGCGCGGGGATGTACGCCGTCATAGGCATCCTTGCGGCCCTGCGGGCCCGGGACGCCACCGGTGAGGGCCAGTACATAGACGTGTCCATGCTGGATGGATCAGTGAGTTGGATGACCTACGCCTCCGGCAACTACTTCGCCACGGGCACGAACCCGCCGAGGATGGGCTCGGCCCACCCCAGCATAGTGCCCTACCAGGGCTTCGAGGCGAGTGACGGCAAGCACATCCTGGTGGCCTGCGGCAACGACAGGCTCTGGGAGATGATGTGTGATGCCATGGGCCTGACGTTCAAGACTGACCCCCGGTTCACCAGCAACGAACTCCGGGTCTCCAACAGGGACGTGCTCTTACCGTTGCTGGAGGCCGAGTTCAGGAAGAGGCCGAGGGACGAGTGGCTGGAGGCACTGAAGGAGGTGGGGTTCCCCTGCGCACCCGTGTACCTGCTGGACGAGCTCTTCAAAGACCCCCAGGTGTTGGAGCGGGGTATGCTGAAGGAGGTAGACCACCCCACGGCGGGCAAGGTGAAGCAGGTGGGACCCGTCCTCAAGATGAGCGGCACCCCCTGTGTCATGGGTGACGCGCCGCCCACTCTGGGGCAGCACACGGAGGAGGTCCTCCGCGGGCTGGCCGGGTACAGCGAAGATGAGATCAAGAGCCTAAGGATGAAGGGTGCTATCTAGAGGCCTTCTGGGCGACGAGGAGGGCCGTCAGGTAGGGCCTCTCAACATGGCCCTCGTACTCTTCCTCGATGAGGTGGCCTACTCCACGGTACAGGCGCTCCTTTGTGGCGCTTGGCAGCGACCGGTGGTCCGAGTAGGTGTCCAGGAGCATTAGGTAGTCCTCCTTGCTGTAAGTCCTTGTCCAG
>DATKWY010000215.1:0-4142 GCA_035529295.1 Candidatus Desulfaltia sp.
ACTCCAATGTAATCGATGATCTATGCCGTCATATAGCATAAAAGCCCAGCTACTGAACTAAAAAAAACCCGAACCCATATTCAAGAAAGAGGTTTTCGAGAAACCTCGTTAACTGTGGGCGCCGAACACGGTATCATTTCACCGAGGAAAAGCATGAAACAAAAGATGGAATTTTTTTTCCGCATTATACCCTCTAGGACGGTATGAGGACCCGAACCATCCGCGCCTAGAGGAGAGATCGATGTGAAAAAAGGTAGGGGGGTATCATTTATTGGTGGAAAAAACTCCCAAAAAAAGAGGCATCCGGCCCCTGGTGAGAAGACTTCATCAGAGTCAAGCCTTGACCCCCGCACGACATAGAAGTCGCCAAAAGAATACAACCAGCACAAGCTCAAAGAAACTTCTATAAATGATGCTTACCCTCCAATCCCATCTATTTTAGGTGCAAGACATGAAGTACCGCAAATTCGGAAAACTCGACTGGAAGACCTCAGCTCTCGGCTTCGGAGCCATGCGGCTACCCACCATAGGCGGAGACCCATCCAAGATCGACGAGCCCCACGCCATCAAGATGATCAGACACGCCATAGACCACGGCGTAAACTACGTAGACACCGCCTACCCCTACCACGGCGGCGAAAGCGAGAAACTCGTAGGCAAAGCCCTCAAGGACGGGTACCGGGAGAAAGTCAAACTAGCCACCAAGATGCCCACCTGGCTAGTCAACCAACACAGCGACTTCGACAAGTACCTAGACGAGCAGCTAGAGAAGCTCCAGACAGACCACATCGACTATTACCTACTCCACGGCCTCCGTAAGGAGAGGTGGCCCATCCTCAAACAGCTGGACGTCTTCACCTGGGCCGAGGAGAAGATCAAGGAAGGCAAGATAAGGCACCTGGGCTTCAGCTTCCACGACGACCTCACCCTATTCAAGGAGATCGTTGACACCTACAGCTGGACCTTCTGCCAGATACAGCTCAACTACATGGACACCGAGTACCAGGCAGGCCTAGAAGGCCTCAGGTACGCCGCAGCCAAGGGCCTCGCCGTCGTCGTCATGGAGCCCATCAAGGGGGGCAAGCTGGCGGTCACGCCCCCCAAGGATGTCCAGGAGGTCTGGGCCAAATCCGAGAGGAAACGGACACCAGCCGAGTGGGCCCTCCAGTGGGTCTGGAACCTGCCCGAGGTGAGCGTCGTCCTCAGCGGCATGAGCGAGATGAGGCATGTGGAGGAGAACCTGGAGTACGCGGACAGGTCCGGTGTTAACTCACTAACCAAATACGAGCTGGCCCTATACGATGAAGCAAGGAAGGCCTACAACAGCCTGGGCTTCGTCGGCTGCACCGCCTGCAGGTACTGCATGCCCTGCCCCCAGGGCGTAGACATACCAGGCATCCTCGGCCTCTACAACGAGTACTACATGAGCGGCCAGAGCGACGAGGTTAAGAACAGGTACTGGCAGCTGGTCACCCCCCAGACCCACAGCTCCAACTGCGTCTCCTGCGCCAAGTGCGAGGAGCAGTGCCCCCAGCATCTTCCCATAAGGAAGT
This sequence comes from Candidatus Desulfaltia sp., assembly GCA_035529295.1. Classification (GTDB taxonomy): domain Archaea; phylum Thermoproteota; class Bathyarchaeia; order TCS64; family TCS64; genus RBG-16-57-9. Next base: position 1,554 of record DATKWY010000215.1, read on the forward strand.
TCATGGGCGAGACCCGCCGCATGTTTCCCCAAAAGGAACAGTAGATAAGGGCGCCCCTATTCACTCGGAGCCTTCCTCTGGGCCCTCAGGAGGTCCCTGATCTCCCGGAGAGCAATCAGCATCTCGTCGTCCAGGCCCGGCCCCCTGGGCACAGGCTCCTCCAGGGGCGACACCACCTCCGTCATGGTGGCGTAGGGCGCCCTGAACTTCCTAAGCTCGTTGAGGATAAAGTCCCGGACCTCCTCATAGAAGACGATGCCCTCCAGCCTCTCCTCCGGCCCCGTCTGCTGGCCGCTGAACCCCGCCGTCTCTATGCTCACGTTACCCAAGCCGAAGATCCTGTCGAAGGGCCCCGCGTTACTAGCTATGTTAGTGATGGTCCTGAAGGGCACATGCTTCCGGGTAATAGTAACTATACCCTTCTTGACGTACACCTCCGGCATGCTCTCACCCGACTCGGAGATGACACTGTACTCCATCCTGTTCACATAGTAAGGGATGAGGGCAAGGGCAGGCACCAGCCACAGCAGGTTACCCAGTATCAGCCAGTTGCTCAGCGTCCACAGCCACGTCCCCATGGTCCGCATGGCGGAGTCCATCTCCCCAGGGTCGACAGCGTTGATGAAGTACATCGTGGCCACGATGAAAAGAATCGTGCCCAGCCAGACGCAGACCGCTATCGCCGTGTTCTTCACCCACAGCTTATACACATAGGCCCTCGCAGGCCTGAAAATCTTGCCGCTGACCACCTTCTGGACCGGCGGCTTAATCACCTTAGACTCAACCTCTTTACCCATTCTCATTTCCTCCTGTACCTAGGAACCTCCTTGGCCGCCAGCTTATGGAAGACGGCCGTGCTCTGCCCGGTCATGGGCAGGGCCTCCTCGTCGGGCCGCAGCTCCAAGCCGTACTCCCCAAGCACCACATCCAGGGCCTCCCTGCACTCCCCCTCCTTGGGGCACTCGGGGCACAGCTTACCCGCATAGCTGCTGTGCACGTACCACACCACCACACCCAGCGCCTCAGTGTACACCATGTACACCTGGCTGTTAGCCTGATAGTCAAACCCCACCAGCAGCCCCTTATAGTCCAGCAGGCTCTCCACGTCCAGCCTATGGCTGTCAGCGTGACCCCGCAGAGCCCCCGCGATCTTCTCCCGGGCCCTATTCAGAACCCTGCTAGCATAGCTGGGAGTCCACCCCTCAGCCCTGTGACCGTCAGCGATCTCACTGGTGCTCTTACCCGCCTGGAACTCGCCCCAGACGACGGCTTCGTGGTTTGACAGCAGCCCCATGTTGATTCCTCGGGATACCCGGCGCCGTACAGACGCCGGTATATCTTTACATTCTTTTGGTAAAGATTTACCTTATAAAGGTTGTGATCCATGGATCAACAAAAACCCACCCCAGCCAGAGGAAGATATTGTTTAATTCCCCGGGCATGGCTGTATCAGCAGATAAAGGAGGCCCCACCACGGACTTCAACATAGACACCTACCAGCCCATACCCGTCGCCTACGAACTCAGGTACATGATGCTCAGGAAGCTAAGGGCAGGAGAGGACCCACTCCCGGACATCGAGGGACGCGACGAGACCAAAAACGACGTTATAAGGGCCGTCCTCAGCGGCGGCTACCCATACCTGGTGAGCCGGGAGGGCACCGGCAAGACCCGCCTAGCCGAGAGCCTCGCCAAGCTCCTGCCCCCCGTCCCCAAGATCAAGGGCTGCCCCTACAACTGCGACCCCAAGTGGCCGGAGGAGTGGAAGTGCCCCATATGCCAGGGCGAGGAGAACCCAGAGATCGAGTTCATAGGCGGCAGGCAACGGTACAGCCGCATCCAGGGCAACGAGTACACCAACGAGGCCAAGATACTGGGCGTCAAGGACCTCCAAGCCATCGTCCAGGGGGACAGTCCCACCGACCCCCGGGCCTTCATAGGCACCGGCGTGCTCCGGGGCAACAGGGGCGTCGTCTGCGTGGACGAGTTGCCGGCCATACCCACCAAGGTGCAGGTGCTTTTCCACCCCATGCTCCAGGAGCGGCGGATAGTGCTGGAGGAGTACAACTGGGTCCGACCCATAGACATCTTCTTCGTGGCCACCGGCAACCCCGCGGGGTTCAGCCACGTGAACCGGGTGCCGGAGCCCCTCCTGGACCGCCTGGAGCTGATACCCATGGGGTTGCCGGAGGAGACCGTGGAGAGGGAGATCATGTTCAAGGAGGGGTTCAGGGTCATGGACGACTTCTTCACCGACCCTGCCCGAGACAGGCCCCAGGACCCCATCTCCGCCAAACCCACGGACCTGAAGCGGCAGGCCGCCGTACCCTGGTGGATCGTGGACGTAGTCACCAAAGCCGCCCGCTACACCAGAGACTGCCCCAACATCGACAGGGGCGGCAGCATCAGGGGCAGCATCAAGAGCCTGGACCACACCTACAGCAGCGCCGAGCTTCGCGGCGCTAAGGTGGCCAGCCTCCGGGACGCCGCCGACGGCCTCAAACTCGGCCTAAGGGGCAGGATCAGGCTCAGAGCCGACCTGGTGGGCTTCGACGACAGCCCCAGCGCCTTCATGTCTAGGAACAACGAG
>DATKWY010000216.1:0-2750 GCA_035529295.1 Candidatus Desulfaltia sp.
CTTCATCTGGGATGAAGATGGGGTCGTAGCCGAAGCCTCCGGTGCCCCTGCACTCGTGGGCTATCACTCCGCGGACCTCGCCGGTGAAGGTGACCGAGGTGTCGCCGTCGCGGTAGGCCACTGCCGAGAGGTAGCGGACTCCCCGCTCTTCTTCGCCCTCCATGAGCTTGAGTATGCCCTCGTTGCTGATGGTGCGGAGGGTGTAGCTGCTGTAGGGGCCGGGGAACCCGAAGTACTTGTCTATGTAGAGGCCCGCGTCCTCGATGAGTATGGGTACGTCCACGTCCAGCTGTTTGAGGCTGTACTCTGCGATGATCTCCGGGTCGTCCGCCTGTATCTCAACGCGGTCTATGCCCAGCCGCTCCAGCTCTACGCCGTAATCCGCGAGCACTTCCTTGGCTTCCTCGTACTTGTGGTCACTGCTGGTACCCATCCATATCCTAGTTCTTCTCAATGTAGCGTCCCCTCCTTGCGACCTCCTCCATCCGCTGCAGGGCCTCCTCGGCCTCCGGGTTGGTCTCCCTGTACCCGGCCTTGAAGGCTTCGAGCAGGGCCTCCTGGTGCCTGTAGTGGGTGCTGGTGAGCATCCTGTTCATGAGGTTCAGGTCCACGCCCCGCTTCTCCACCTCGGTGCTCACCTCGCTGAGGCCGAAGTCTATGAACACGATCCTGTCCCCGCTTTTTATTATGTTGCTGGTGGTGAGGTCCCCGTGGATGACGGCTTCACGGTGGAGCACCCCGGCGTACCGGCCTATCCTGTGGAACAGGGTGCGTCGTTCCTCGTCGCCGAGCCTGTCCACCAGGTCCCGGACCTTGACGCCTTCGATGTACTCCATGACGATGACGGCGTTCTCGGGGTCCACCTGGTATAGGAGGGGGGTGGGTACGCCGGCCTCCTTGACCCTGTGGATGATGTCTGCTTCGGCCCTGGTGCGGGTCTTCCTGAGCTGCCTGTCCAGCTCGGGGTGTCTATACTTTTTTGGTTTGCGGGTCTTGACTAGGGCTCTGAGCCCGTTCCAGTCTGTGAGGATGAGGTCGGCTTCGGCGCCTCTGGCTATGAGTTTCTCCATGGTACCTCCACCTGATCCATTCTCCAGTTGGGGTTCACGTGGCTCTCCTCTATGGGTGTCCTGATGCCGGAGTTGTATGCGAGTATCCCTGTCCACGCGATCATGGCGCCGTTGTCCGCTGCCAGCCGTATCGGTACCACGAAGGGTTTGGCGCCGTGCTCCTCCGCGATAGCCTTGACGATGGCGCCTAGCCGCTTGTTTGCCGCTACGCCGCCGGTTAGGAGCAGCTCGGGCTTGGCGGTGTGGGCCAGGGCCCGCTCTGTGATCTCTCCCAGCATGGCGTAGGCCGTCTCCTGGAGGCTGAAGCACAGGTCCTCGATTCTGTGCCTGCCTGTCTGAAGCTCGGCGGTGATAGCCGTCAGCAGGCCGCTGTAGCTGAGGTCCATGCCCTTCACCGTGTAGGGTAGCGGTATCAGTTTCTCGCCCTGGGCGGCTTTCCGCTCTATGTCGGGGCCTCCGGGGTACTCGAGGCCGGCGGCCCTGGCGAAGGTGTCCAGGCAGTTGCCCACGGCTATGTCTAGGGTCTCACCGAATATGCGGTACCTGCCCGACTCGTAGCCGCTGACTATGGTGTTGCCCCCCGAGACGTAGAGGGTGAGGGGGTCCTCTGCGCCTGTGGCCATGCGGCCTATCTCCACGTGGGCGACGCAGTGGTTGACCCCCACCAGGGGCTTGCCTAGGTAGCTGGCGAGGGCGCGGGCGCTGGTTGCTCCGGTTCTGAGGCAGGGGCCAAGGCCGGGTCCCTGGGCGAAGGCTATGATGTCCACCTCGCCGATGCTTATGCCTGCGGTGTCGAGAGCCTTCCTGACGGCGGCGCCCATCTGCTCGCTGTGGTGCCTGGCGGCCTCCCGTGGGTGGATGCCTCCCTCCTGGGGGACGTGGATGTCCAGTATGTTGGCTAGGACCCGTTTGTCGCTGGACACTATGCCTATGCCCAGGTTGTCCGCCGTGGATTCGACGCCTAGCGCTATCATTCACTCCGAGTGAATGTGGAGCCCATAAAAACCTTTACAGGCGCCTATGGGTTGCCCGAAAGGGTGATAAACGGGCCTGCGGCGCTTGATAGAAGGAATCGTTATGCCTTTCTGCTCCAACTGTGGGGCCCAGGTGCAGCCTGGGGACAAGTTCTGTAGCGACTGCGGCTCCGCCTTGAAGCAGGCGGCTTCGCCTCAGCAGGCCCAGGGTTCGCGTGGCCAGCAGGAGGGTGAGGTGGTGGTCATCGCGGTCACCGGCCTGAAGAAGCCTAAGAGCTTCGGCAGGTGGGACACCTTCAACCTCCTGGCGACGCCTCAGAGATTGATCCTGACGCCCCTCACAGGGGAAGCCATCAACAAGGCCGTCAATGAGGCCAGGGACAAGGCAAAGGGCGAAGGTAAGGGGTTCTGGAGCCAGTGGGGGGCCCAGCTGGGCACCAGCTTCAGGTACGCTGACAGGTTCATGGGGTGGACCCACGAGGCTGTGGTGGCTGATAATCCGGGCTCTGAGGTGTTGCCCAACGCCTCCGTGGAGACGGTGAGCCTGTTCAGTGACCGCAGGGGCAGGGGCGGCGAGGCCGTGGAGCAGGTCTACTATAAGCTGGAGATAAGGACGAGGGGCGGCTTCTACAAGTTCGACCTGGACGGCCTGGACGAGCAGTTCCAGGGCTTCCACCAGCTCTTCGGGGGTAGGTTCAGGACGGAC
>DATKWY010000217.1:0-10403 GCA_035529295.1 Candidatus Desulfaltia sp.
TCATGGCCTCGCGGGATGAGTTAACTCGTTTTATGACTGAAAAAACCGCCATAAAATGATACCCCCCTACGTTTTTTGCACATCAGCCACCAGTGCGCCGTGCCTGGTGTGCTGAACGGACCGTGATTCTGTGTGAATGGACGGCGTTTCTGCATAGAATGGGATCGATAAGGCGTGTTTCCCGGCCTCCTTTTAGCCTTGGGTGGCCGTTTCCGGTTTTGTTGCTCTACTCACACTCCTTTGTTCGGGTGGCGGGCAGGGCCTACAGTTTTCAGTGGTGTGGCTTATACCGTCCTAGAGGGTATAAGGCGGAAAAAAAATTCCATCTCCTGCTTCATGCTTTTCCTTCGGTGAGATGCCTCACCATGTTTCGTCTGTGAATAAGCTTCTGTTTCCTAGGTCGTATGGCGGCGGTGAGCCAGAGGCCACTGTTACCGCGAATAGAAGACGGGTGCCCAAGGATAACATGGTTGTAAAGAAGGCGCCGGTGAGGGGAGGGATTACCCCGGTAACTTGGCCAGTTTCCAGAACGTTTATTCGGACCAGCTGCTCCTAATGTCAAGGTGAGCTGGTGGGCGGCCGCCGGCCGAGAGGCTGAGGAAACTCCATCCACCGAGCAGGGCTGTGACGCCGCGAGGCGTAGGGGGAGACCCCTGGCAACGGACAGAAACGATACCTCCCGTGGCACGCCGTGACTCCTAGGAGGACGAGGACGCTACGGGCCTGGGTGAGACGACCGACCCGCAGGGTGCAAGGGCGAATAGGCGCCGATACCCTCCTGCAGGGGGCGCGGGTAGCCCGCATAGCTGAATGCCGCCGTGAACAGAAGATGGGTTACTGCCAGCACACCACTACTTTTTCGCAAGAAGATGTAGTTGCGGGGGGGCTGATGCGTGTTCATATGTTAAATGCTCACAGAGTAACCGCCGTCAACTGGAAGAGCCACGCCGGTTACAAAGTGAGACGCAGCTGTCGCGAGGTAGATGGCTGAACCCTGCAAGTCCGCGGACCTCCCCCACCTCCCCATAGGCGTCCTGGCTAATACTCTCTCATTCAGACCCTCCAACTCTACGCGCGCCCTCCTCGTTAGATCTGTGTCAATCCAACCTGGCAATATTGCGTTAACCTGAATATTGTCCATCGCCCAAGCAACCGCTAGTGCTCGAGTCATGGCCACGATCCCTCCCTTGCTCGCCCCATAGGCCATCAGCTTGCCTCCACCGAACAGCGATGTCATTGACCCTATGTTGATGATCTTACCTCCCCCCACTTCTTTCATAGCCGGGTAGACCGCCTTTGAGCACAGGAAGGCGCTCCGCAGGTTCACTTCCATTACCTCATCATACTCAGCGGAAGTTAGGTCCTGGGGCATCTTCCGGATGTTAATGCCCGCATTGTTAACCAGGACATCGATCCGACCGAAATAATCTAGAGTCTTCTCCACCATGGATGTGATCTGGTCCTCTCGTCTCACATCGACGCCCAGCTCTAAAACCTTGACTCCGCAGTCGCTTCTGATGCGTTCCGCCGCCTTTGCTGTCTTTGATGGGTTACGAGCAGCTATGACTATGTTTCCTCCTACGCCGGCTAAGCCACATGCAATTCCATATCCTATGCCCCCGTTTCCCCCGGTGACGATAGCCACCTTATTTTGCAGACTGAACAAGTCCATCAGCAATCACCCTGGTTGCTTATCCGTATCTTATTGAAAGAGGTTATCGGTTATGTGCTGCGCCATTTTAAGAACTGAAGATGGGTTACGGCCAGCACACATGTCTTATGACTGCGGCTGGGTAGAATGTGAAATTTTTTTGGATTTCATTTAGCTAAATTATATGGGAAGGGTTCCCTCGGCAACCAGCTTCCTCGCCCGGCGCTTCTCAACTATCTGCCTTATACGCTTGGAGAGGACCTTGTAGTGGCTGGGCTCGGCCTCCTTCTTCATGTAGCCTTCCATCCCCGCCTCGAACGCGGACTCAGCCACCTCCTCGCTGCCTTTCGCCGTGTACAGGATGAAGGGGACGTCGCTCCTCTCCCTCACCTTCTGGAACAGCTCGATGCCCGTCATGTTCACCATCACGTAGTCGCTGACGACAACGTCGTAGCTGTTCCTGCCCTGAAGCTGTATGGCCTCCTCCGGGTCGGACACGGAGTCCACGGTGACCTCCTCGTCCAGCTCCTCCAGAAACATCTTGGTGAACCTGAGCTGGTCCTCCTCGTCGTCCACGTGGAGAACCCGGATCGGTTTCTCGTTGATCACTCCTGCCTCTACTCCCCCTGTTCAGCTCTCTCCCCCAAATTACCGCCTAAATTGATTGACGATTATAGATATATTAATTGAATATTAAATATATCTATTATATATAACTATTGATAATAAATTAATTGTCCTATTATAGCAATATTGTCACAAGGTGATAATATTTCTATATAGTAGAAACGAATTACTCACAAGAAGACAGGAAAGGGCTGTAAATTATGTAAGTCACTCTGCATATTTAAAACTCACCACATAAGAGTGGGGCACCCTCCACATAATATGCCATTATGATGAGTCAGCGAGTTAATGACTTTACATGAATCTGTAAAAAATGAGAGCAGTACAGGGGTAAAACGATGAGATTTGAACAACGAACCCGCCGATTTGTTGCCCCCATCGGCTAGCCACCAACGATTTTCGTAGGTAGCCTAGAGATTAAATGTTCAGACTCAGGCTCCTCAAACCTCTTTAAAGATTTTCAGAACATGGAACCCGGGGCTATGGCAGATAAGGCGCTTTTAGTGAGTGAAAAGCCGGTCACCCCGTACCCAGCTAAGGCGCGGGAGGTGTTACTGGACCTCCTCAGACTGGTTACATCAACCTCAGTGTTTCTCGCCCTAAATGCGCAGATGGTCGCGGCGTTCAGCTCCCTGCTGTATGGGGTCGAGGTTAAACCCGTGATACTGTTGATAGCTTTTTTCGCGACTTACTCTGTCTACAACATGAACAGGGCCACGGACAGGGCCGAGGACTTCATTAACAGACCCGAGACGGCTTCAAGGGGGGCAAACTTCTACCTATTACCTTCAATCACTGCACTGGTGCTGTGCTTCTTATTGAGCGCCGTGGTCGGCGCCTCCACCCTATTAGTGATCGCCGCCTCGTTCATCGCGTCAGTCGCCTACAGCGTCAAGCTGCTGCCTTCGATCCCCAGGCTGAAGGAGATAGTGGGCGTGAAAAGCGTCCTGGTGGCCCTCAGCTGGGGGTTCACTGGCGCGTTCCTCCCGGCCAGCTCCCGGCCGGTGGACCCTCTGAAGATAGCGTTGACGTTTGCCTACATTTCCATCCAGCTCCTGGTGAACACGGTCCTGTGCGATGTCTGTGACATGGAGGGGGACATGGCTTCAGGGGTGAGGACTATCCCCATAGTCCTGGGGTTGAGCAGGACGCGGACCCTCCTGTTGATGGTGAACAGCCTCATGCTGCCGTGGCTGGTCTACTGCCTGGCGCTGGGGCTGTTCCTTGAGTATATGCCGGCCCTGTTATTCGGCGCGGTCTACGGATACCTGATCATCTGGGTCTTCTCTAGGAAGGGGCATAAGAGGCTCCTGGTGGAGTTGGCAGTGGACGGGGAGTGGTTACCCTTGGTGGCTCTCATGAGGCTGCTATAATCCTCGATGCCGCGATGAGGAGGTGGGCGGCCCTCATTGTTTAGGTGGAATGGTCTGCTTGGGTTCATGTTTGAGGCGTTGCAAGCGATTAAATATTGCTATGATCGAACAATCTACTGAGGCATTGGCTGTGAGTTCCCCCTACATTCAGCTGTTCAGATCCGAGCTCAAGTTGGGCTTACTTTCAAGTCTCCTCCGCGGGGAAAAGAGGCTGAGTGCCCTAAGGGAGGAGCTGGGCAGCAGCGGATCAACCATCATACACGCCCTCAATGACCTGGAAGCCATGAACCTGACACAGCAGACCGATAAATACTACAAACTGACGCCTCTGGGGGTCATCGAGGCCCAGCTCATCGAGGAGGTCTCATCGACCGTGGAGGTGCTTGAAAAGTTTAGCGACTTCTGGCTCAGGCACGACATCACGGCCATCCCAAATCACCTCCTGCGGAGGATGGGTGCCCTTCGGGACTCGAACCTGATCCAGGACGACTCCACGGAGCTGGATAGAGTTCACCTCACCTTTAAGCAGCTTCTATTATCCTCGAGGAGAGTGCGGGGGGTGTCCCCCATATTCCACTCGGACTTCATCGGGGCTTTCCAGTTGATGCTCAGCGAAGGGGCGACGGTGGACCTCGTTCTCTCGCGTGGCGTCCTCGATAAGACTTTGACCTTGGCGGACACACGGCAGATACTAGATTACGTGGAGAGGGATAGGCTGAGGATATTCGTGGCTGACGAGTTGAGGGTCGCCTTGACCGTGACAGAGAACAGCTTCTCCATGGGCTTATTCAGCTTAAACGGGGAGTACGACTACAGCAGGGACCTGGTGTCCAGCAGCCCGAGGGCCATAGAGTGGGGCGGGGAGCTCTACCAACACTTCCTCAAAGACGCTGAGAGGTTGAAGCTGAGTGACTTGGGTCTAGATGACAGTTGACAGTGACAAGATATGAGTGACGTTGAGATCAGGGCGTCTGGCGGAGAGTCAAGGATGAGGGTCGGCGCCTGTGGCATAGCGTGTGAGAGGTGTCCACGCATGCGGAGAGGAATCTGCCCCAGCGGAGAGGCCGGGTGTAGGCCCAAGGACAACCCCTTCTGTAAGGTGGCCTCCTGTGCGCACGGTAAGGGGGTTGAGCTGTGTTTCGAGTGCCCCGAGTTTCCCTGCGAGACCACGAAGGAGGGCCCCATCAACTACGAGTACTGCAGGTACATCGCAGGCAACGGTTGACGGGGTACTCCTGTGTGTCAACCGGCTCTTGTTACACCCTTGAACGTCCTAAATCATGGGCTTTTTCAAGTTCCTGTTCTCGGGTCTTGCCTCTGAAGGGTTCAAGGGCTTCTTCCCGCGGCTCCTATTCTTGAAGGATGCCTCATCGGCCTGCTGAACCGTTTTCGCTGGTGACGTGAATGGGTGACCGCAGAACATGCAGGTGTACTCCTTACCATGGGTCAACTCATCCAGTGGGTTGAGTTTCCCGCACCTTGGGTTGGGGCACCTGACGTACTCGGTATTCGGCATCTCAATGATCAGCGGAGCGTACCTGGGAAAAAGGGTTTGGGTGAGGCAACCTGTAATCGCGGGTTCGGAGTTTTCGTTGGCTAGACTGAGAACTGGTCCATCAGGGCCTTGGTCGCCGCCTCCCCGCCTGAGACGCCCATGGGGGTGCCGTCGGCCCTCCAGCAGGCGGCTCCATGCATGAGCCCGTCCGGACCCACCATCACCCCGTTCATGCCGCCCGCCACCTTGGGCACCAGGAAGATGTCGTGGCCCCTCCTCCTCAGCTCATCCAAGGTCTCCCCGCCGAGCTCAGGCTCAACATGGAGCTTCCCCTCCGGGGTGCCCGGCACCCCCATGGTCCACACCCGTGGCGCCTCCACAGCCTGCTGGACGCTCATGCCGAAGTCGATGACGTTGACCAGGGCCTGGCAGATGGCGGGAAATATTCTGGTACCTCCAGGGGACCCCAGGCACATGAAAGGCGCCCCGTCCCTTAGCACAATGGTGGGGGCCATGGAACTGAGCATCCGCTTACCACCGGCCACAGAGTTGGCCCTGCCTGGGCGGGGGTCGAAGAGGCCCATGCAGTTGTTGAGGAGCATCCCCGTCCCCGGGGCGGTGACGCATGAGCCGAAGACTGAGAAGAGGGTCTGGGTGGCCGCCACTATGCTGCCCCTGTCGTCCATGACCGAGACGTGGGTGGTGTTCCCGCTCTCATTCTGGTACGCTGACGGGTCGCCGAACTCGTAGGTACCGGCTCTGTCGCCCATCAGGTTCACCCTCTCCGCGGCGTACTCCTTGCTGGTCAGGCCCTCCACAGGCACGGGCACCCTCCACGGGTCACCCATGTACCTCTGCCTGTCGGCGAAGGCCAGCTTGAGGACCTCAGCGAAGAGGTGGATGTGGTCAGCTGATCCGAACCCCAGGGCGGCCACGTCGAACCGCTCCAGCATGTTGAGCATCTGGATTATGTGGGTGCCGCCGCTGCTGCCTGGGGCCATGCTGGCCACCCGGTACCTGCCTCGGTATGTGCCCGTCACGGGTGGCTTCTCGTGGAGTCTGTACTCTGCCAGGTCCTCCATGGCTAGGATGCCGCCGTTCTCCTCAATGTCGTCCACCACGGCTCTGCCCAGGTTTCCCCGGTAGAGGTGGTCTGATCCCTTCCTAGACACCACCTCCAGAGTCTCTGCGTACCCGGGCATAACCACCAAGTCGCCGGCCCGGATGGGCTTGCCGCCCGGCAGAAAAATCTTGGCCGTGTCCTCAAAGAGGGCCAGGTCCCGGCGGTTGTACTCCACCAGGTACGCCAGGTAGGGTGTGGCCCGGTAGCCTTCGCGGGCCAGGCGGATGGCCGGCGCCATAACCTCCCGCAGGCTGAGGCTTCCATGTTTCCTGAGCACATGCTCCCACCCTTTGAGTGCGCCGGGGACCGCGACGCTAAGGTGGCCCACCATGTTTCTCCGGCCTACGGTCTCGAAGATGTACTGGTCCGGCTTCCTGTCCTTAACGGGCGTGTACATGTTCTCCTCGGCGGCCTTGGGGGCCACCGCGTAGTCGTCCAGGGTGGAGACCTCCCCCGTTCCCCCGTCCCGGTACACGAAGAAGCCTGCTCCGAACATGCTCACCATCATGGGCTCGACCACGGTGAGGGCGAAGAGGGACGCGACGGCGACGTCGAAGGCGTTGCCGCCCCCGGCCATAACCTGGACTCCCGCCGCGCTGGCTAGGGGGTGGTTGGTCACCACCACGCCTCTGCTGGCGGCGACCTCACGTTTGATGGTCTTCAGATACCTCTCAGGGACTCCTGTGTATGCCACGGCTGCAACCTCAGAATCAAGAATACTTCGGTGGAGGTATAATTCTTGTCACCCTTCGCTCGACTGTCTCAGGAGTCGCCGTGAAGCCAGCCGGGGTCCATGTAGCTTGGGTTCGGGTACGTGTAGAACCCCTTACCGGATTTGACTCCCAGCTCACCTCTCTCGATCCTGTCCAAGAGGACCCGGGGCGGCAGGTCCCGCGGGTCCCCAGACTCCTCATAGTACACCATCTCTATGTCCCTGACCACATCCAGGCCCACCCGGTCCATGAGCCCGAAGGGGCCCGCACTCGTCCCGTATAGGCTCATCCAGGCCCTGTCCACGTCCTCGAAGCTGGCCACTCCCTCGTCCACCACCCTGAGGCACTCCCGCTTGACGGCGCGCCACACCCTGTTGAAGATGAATCCGGTGCTCTCCTTCTGCACCAACAATGGTGTGACGCCGATGCTTCTGCTGAACTCGGCCGCCCTCTCCACGGCCTCGTCCGAGGTGTGGGTCCCCCTCATGATCTCCAGGACCCGGCTCCGCCAGGGATACGAGTAGAAGTGCATGTTGAGGACCCTCTCCGGGTGCATGGTGGCTCCCTCGACCTTGGAGACGCGTATCGATGAGCTGTTGGTGGCTAGCAGCGTCTCCGGCGGACACAGCTCATCCAGGGCCCTGAACACCTCCCGCTTGACGTCCAGGCGCTCCACCACGGCCTCTATGACTATGTCCGCGTTTGACGCCGCATCCTCCAGGCTCTCCGTGAAGGAGATTCTAACCCGAACCCTGTCGCTCTCCTCATCAGACAATTCTCCCTGCTCTACCCACTGCCTCAGGTATTCATCCACGGCGACCTCCGAGGACCTCAAAGCGTCCCCTGCTACATCATACATGCTCACATCGTACCCTCGCCGGGCGCACTGAACCCCTATCTGAGTGCCCAGGTAGCCCGCGCCGACCACACAGACCCGCCTTACAGGTGCCATGCCATGTAAGTGTACAAGCAGTTGAAAGGTTTTAAGAGGACGCGCCGCACCGCCGCTGTATCCAAGTCTTTATCCTGAGTGTGGCACCCAGTTCACTCATGATTGATCTGGCTCAGATGACCTCCCCCGACATAGGGGTAGCCATCAAGAAGGGTTATGATACCGTGGTCTTCGCGGTGGGCAGCAACGAGCAGCACGGCCCCTGCCTGCCCGTCTCAACGGACACAGTGCTGGGCGACGCGTTGGCGGACGCCGTGGCCAAGAAGCTGGGGAAGGCGTTGAAGGCGCCCACGGTCAACGTGGGCTGCTCCGAGCACCACATGGCGTTCCCCGGCACCATCACCCTCCGCAAGGAGACCCTCCAGAACGTGATCAGGGACTACGTGAACAGCCTAGCCCAGCATGGGTTCAAGAGGATCGTGGCCTTGCCAAGCCACGGCGGCAACTTCGGGCCCCTAGGAGAGATCGCGGCTGAACTCAGGGCCGGTCACCCGGGGGTCAAGGTCATAGTCTACCACGACCTACAGGCCTTCGTGGCCACCCTGATGAAGACCAGCTCCAGGTTGGGGGTGAGCCCTGAGGCGGCGGGCGCCCACGCCGGCGAGTCGGAGGTCTCCATGATGATGCATGTGGAAGGCGGCCTCGTGAAGAAGAGCATGGTCCCAGAGTCCCGGGGCTACATGGGCAAGTTCGACGAGGAGGTGACCCGGCGCATCTTCGAGCAGGGGATCGGCGCCCTTTCACCCATTGGGGTGCTGGGGGATGCCCGGGGCGCCAGCGCCGACCACGGGAAGAGGTATGTGGAGGACCTGGCGGCAGCCATCGTCGACTACATCAAATCCAGCTAACTGGCTGATGTATGTAACTAGGTCCACCTTTCCAACGGGTCGCTATTGAGGCTTCGACCCGCCAACCCTGGGGCTCAGTGGCATCATAAAAGTTATGCGCCCATCACGCCACCCTTCAATGATTCAGCATGAAGAAGCTGGAAGACTACAAGTTCACGCCCATCTTCCCCTCGGCGCCCGTCTCGGACGCCCAGGTCTCCCCGGACGGCGCGGAAGCCCTGTTCGTGTACAGCGAGGTGAACATGGACGAGAACAAATACGACACCCACCTGTGGATCACTGACCTCAAACGGGGAAAGCCCCGCCAGTTCACCCACGGCAAGAGCAACGAGTCGTACCCCCGGTGGAGCCCCAAGGGAGACAGGGTGCTCTTCCTCAGCAACAGGCTGGGGGAGCAGGACAAGCCGGACGCCAAGCCCAAGCCCCAGCTGTTCGTGATGCCGGCGGACGGAGGCGAGGCAGTGAAGCTCACCTACATGGAGGAGGCAGTCGCCAAGCCGGATTGGAGCCCCGACGGCAAGATCATCCTGTTCTCGGCGAGGGTCTTCAAGGGCGAGAAGGCCAGCGAGGAGAGCGACGTGAAGATCATCCGCCGCATCAAGTACAAGTTCGACGGCCAGGGCTACTTCGAAGGCAAGTGGATACACCTCTTCACGGTGCCCAGCGGCGGCGGCAAGGCTAAACAGATTACTGACGGCGAGTACGACGTGGAGGCCTACGCGTGGAGCCCCGACGCCAAGCAGGTGGCCTTCGTGGCCAACATGGACCCCGACGCGGACCTAGTCCACTTCAAGAACATATACCTGGTGCCCGCCAAAGGCGGAGAACCCAGGCTACTATGGAAGGGCCTAGGCCCCATAGACGAGGTGGCGTGGAGCCCAAACGGGGAGCACCTGGCATTCACGGGCCACGTGATAGACGACCCCGACCTCGTGTTCCACAAGAGCGACCGGGTCTACGTGCTACATGTTGACGGCGGAGAGCCCAGGTGCCTCACAGAGGGGTTCGACAGGACCGTGGGCGGAGGACTCACGTGGAGCCCCGACGGAGAGCACCTCTACTTCACTGCCCCCGACAGGGGAGGCACCCACGTGTGCCGAGCCTCCATGGGCTGTGAGGCCACCTGGGTCACCGAGGGCAAGATGAATGTGGGCGGCTTCAGCCTGGACGGCGGCGGCGAGACCGTCGTCTACACGGCCACGGACGACGCGACGCCCAGCGAGCTCTACGCACTGGACGGGAAAGGCTCCAGGAAGGTCACGGACATGAACAGGGGGCTGCTCAGGAAGCTCAAGTGGAGCCCACCCGAGGAGTTCTGGTACACGGCCAGCGACGGCGTCAAGGTCCAGGGCTGGATCGTGAAGCCCCACGGGTACGTGGAGGGCGAGAAGTATCCCACAATCCTACAGATACATGGCGGCCCCAGGGGCGCCTACGGGTACGGCGTTAACCCGGCAAGCCACGAGTTCCAGGTGCTCGCCGCCAGCGGCTGCGCCGTCGTCTACACCAACCCGAGGGGCAGCACGGGCTTCGGCGAGGAGTTCGCCGCCGCCATCAGCGGCCACTGGGGGGAGCGCGACTACCTGGACCTGATGGAGGCCATGGACCACGTGCTGGACAG
>DATKWY010000218.1:0-4719 GCA_035529295.1 Candidatus Desulfaltia sp.
ATCTCGGACGCGCACCTGTCGTTGCCGTACTTAAAGTCCAGCAGGTACAGGTCGATGAAGCCGGCGAGAAGCCGCGCTGTCTCCTCCGAGTAATAGCTGTTCGAGTTCCATACGGTGGCAGTGCTCACGTCCACACGGCCCATGGTGTCCAGCCACGCCCAGGTCATGGGCGTCGGGTCCCCACCCACCATGTTGATGTTCCTGCACCCCTTCTCGGCCAGCTCCCGCACCTGCACCGCCATCATCTCCGGGGCCACGCTGGTGCCGCTGCTGGCCCACTGGCTTATGTCCCAGTTTTGGCAGTGGATGCACCTGATGGTGCAGCCCCCCGTGAAGATGGTGCCCGAGGGGACCAGCTCGGGCTCCTCGCCCATGTGGGGGAACGCCGAGTGGAGGCTGAAGTTGCGGCCCGCCCTGCAGTAACCCTTCTCGCCCCTGAGCCTGTCCACGCCGCACCGCCGCTCGCAGAACGCGCAGCTCTGCATCACCCTGTGAGCAAGGAGGGTCTTCAGTCCCAGGAGGCTGGGCTCCACGGGCCTGGGCTTCCGGCCTTTGGCGTCGTAGTCGGCTTCGATTGCCTTGTACTCTTCCATGAGGCCCCTGTGCAGCTCCCACAGTGCCTCTGTCTCGTCCCTGCGGCTGTACTTGGCCGGGACGGCCCGGGCTATGAGGTACTTGGCGTATCTTCTCTTGTTGACGATGTCGACGTACCTGGGCAGCGCCTCCCTCACACCGGGGTCGCTCAGGATGCCCTTGGCGTCGGGTCTCGTCAGCCACATCAATGAACCCTTGGGCTCCGCATCGTTAAAGGGTTAGGCTGAGCAACCGTTATTATCCTCGGCTGAGCCATCCTCCATGATGGAGTTGGAGGCCAGGTACTCGGAGAGGCTGGACGAGGAGACGGTGCGGTGCACCATATGCCCCAGGATGTGCACCGTGAAGCCCGGCAAGAGGGGATTCTGCGGCACCCGCGAGAACCGGGACGGGAAACTGGTCAGCCTCACATACGGCGAGCTATCGGCCCTGGCCGTGGACCCCATAGAGAAGAAGCCCCTGGCCCACTTCTACCCCGGCAGCCGCAGCCTCAGCGTCAGCAGCGTCGGCTGCAGCTTCACTTGCCCCTGGTGCCAGAACTACCACCTAAGCACCGGCAACATCGAGGGCCACACTACCAAGCGGGTGATGCCGGAGGAGGTCGTCGAGATCGCCATGGCCCAGGAGTGCACCAGCGTCAGCTACACCTACAATGAGCCGCTGATCAACCTGGAGTACGTGGAGGACACTGCGCGGTTCGCCAGGGACTCGGAGATCAAGAACGTCCTGGTCACCAACGGTTACATCCGCGTCCCGGCCCTCAGCCAGGTAGTGGCCGTCATCGACGCCGCCAACGTGGACTGGAAGGCCTTCAGCGAGGAGTTCTACAGGAACCACTGCTCAGCCGACCTCCAGTCGGTGCTGGACGCCACCGACTACATGAAGAGCCACGGAGTCCACGTGGAGGTCACCTTCCTCATCATCCCCGAGACCAACGACTCAGAGGACGAGACCAGACGCATGGCCCGCCACCTGGTGGACCACCTGGGCCCCGACACGCCCCTCCACCTGAGCCGCTTCTTCCCCACCTACAAGTTCCAGCACCTGCCACCGACGCCCGTGGAGACCCTGGAGAGAGCCCGAGACATTGCCTCTGAGGAGGGCGTCCGCTACGTATTCGTGGGCAACGTCCGGGGCGGCAGATACGAGGACACCGTGTGCCCAGGCTGCGGCACACACGTGGTGAAGCGCAGCGGCTACACCATCACCGGTTGGAGCCTGGACAAGGACAACCGATGCAAGAAGTGCGGGGCCAGCATACCCGTAGTCGGCCACAGGGAACGCCACGGCGTGGCCGGCGTCGTCTAAGCATTAGGTTTAAACCCGGTCACCACCACAGTATCCATACTTCTAGGATGATCAACATGATAGAACGGAAGACAGTCATCTGGGAGACCCCCGGAAAGGAGCACACCGAGGCCACCATCAAGCTCGCTTTTGAGGCAGCCAAGGAACGAGGCATAGACACCGTCCTCGTCAGCAGCAGCACAGGCTACTGCGCCGAGAAGGCCGCCGAACTTGTGAAGGGCACAGGCCTCAAGCTCGTCATAGTCACCCACCAGACAGGCTACAGCAAGGTGGGCGTCCAGAACTTCCCAGACGAGCTACGCGCCAAGCTGGAGAAGCAGGGCGTCAAGGTGGTCACCTGCACCGACGTCCTCACGGGCACCGTGGACGTGGGCGTGAGCCGGCAGCGCCCCGAGAAGACCGAGGCCCTGGAGGCCAGGCTCCCCTGGATACTGCCACCCCCCAACGTCATAGTGGCCAACACCCTTCGCCTCTTCAGCCAGGGCGTCAAGGTCTGCGTCGAGATAGCCATGATGGCCGTGGACAGCAACGCGGTGCCAAGCGGAAAGCAGGTGGTGGCCGTCGCAGGCAGCCACGCCGGCGCCGA
Source organism: Candidatus Desulfaltia sp. (assembly GCA_035529295.1). Classification (GTDB taxonomy): domain Archaea; phylum Thermoproteota; class Bathyarchaeia; order TCS64; family TCS64; genus RBG-16-57-9. The sequence goes on from DATKWY010000218.1 coordinate 2,489, forward strand.
CACAGCCATGGTGCTGGTGGCCGCCGAGAGCTGCCGGATGCGGGACATGAAGTACCAGGAGATTCTCTGCAAGCCCATCTAACCCCCCTTTCCTTCACCTTAAATTCGGCCGAGCCCAACCATTCATGAACAGTTTTGAAGCGGATAGACTACGGCGTACAGATAGAGCCCCAGTACGGGTACACCTACAGCCACATCAGGGACGTGGCCCAGCGGGCCGAGCTCAGCGGCTTCGAGAGCCTCTGGGCCTCAGACCACTTCCTCATACGGCCCGAGGCCGCTGACATCAACTGCCTGGAGGCCTGGACCCTGCTGGCCGCCCTAGCCAGAGACACAGAGAAGCTGAGGCTGGGCACCATGGTATCCAGCCAGAGCTACAGGAACCCGGCCCTAGCCGCCAAGATGGCCGCCACCCTGGACCACATCAGCGGAGGCAGGGTCTACTACGGCGTCGGCGCCGGCTGGAAAGAGGTGGAGTACAAGGCCTACGGGATACCCTTCCCCAAGGCCTCCACCAGAATCAGGCAGCTGGACGAAGCCCTGGAGATAGCCAAACGCATGTGGACCCAGCCCAAAGCAACATACCAGGGTAAGCACTATGCCGTCAACGAGTGCGTGTCCGCCCCCAAGCCCATCCAGAGCCCCCTGCCCATCGTGGTGGGCGGCACCGGCGACATGCTCCTGAAGGTCTCGGCGAAGCACGCCCACATGGTGAACTTCGCCTGGAACACGCCCCTGGACCAGTACAGGGACCGGCTGGCAGTCCTGGAGAAACACTGCCGAAAGCTGGGCAGGGACCCTTACGGCATCAGGAAATCCGCTGGGCTCCACCTAGCCCTGGATGGGGTCAAGGGCCACATCACAGCGCCCTATGAGAAGTACAGCGGCGTCAAGAAGTGGGAACCCAAGACGCCCAAGGAGGCCGCCGAGTTCGTCAAAGGCTATGTGGAGCTGGGCGTGGATCACTTCGTCATAGTGTTCCCCTACGGCTCCGAGGCGGACTCGGTGGAAAGCTTCATGAGGCGCGTGGCCCCCAGGGTCTAACCCTTTTATTCGTGAGCATTGATCTGAACCCATATCCGGGTTACAGGCATGAACAGAAGAGGCTGGCTCAGCATCCTGGCCGTGGCCGCCGTGGCGGTCATCTCAGGCTACATACTGTGGAGGCTCATGGCGGGCGACGGCAGCCTGGGCCAGCTGGGCCTCGCCGGCGTCTTCATCGCGTCCATGCTCAGCCACCTCACCGTGGTGGCCCGGGACATGTTCGTCCCCCTCTTCCTGCCCCTGGCCTCCGTGTACCACCCCCTGGTGCTGGGGGCCGCGGCCGGCTGCGGTGGGGCCCTGGGGGAGGTGACCACCTACTTTCTGGGCTGGGGCGTGGCCGAGTCCATGGAGCCCATGTCTGAGGCCGAGGACAGGCTGGCCCGCTGGATCAGGAAGTACGGGCTGTGGGCGGTGCTCCTGGTCTCCATGACGCCCTTGCCGGATACACCCATAGTGCTGCTGGCGGGGTCCCGTAGGCTTCCTTTCAGGAAGCTGCTGGCCGTGGAGCTGGTGGGTAAGACCGCTCTCTACAGCGTGGGGGCCGTGGTGGGCGGCCTGGTCTACTCGGGCCTGGAGGGCGCCCTGGGATCGGTGTTCGCCTCGGGCCTCATGGTGGCGGGCAGCGTACTGTTCTGCATAGCCGTCACCTGGAAGCCCAGCAGGGACTGGATATTCGGCTGGATGGAGAGGCTGGTGCCCAGCATGGGCGACTAGACAGGCGTCGAACCCGGCTTCGATCCCTGTCGATCCGCTTATATTACCGTCGCCAAGGTATCATCTGAAATGGTTAAGGCAACATTAGCAGGCCTCGGAAGCTACGTCCCGGAACACGTCATGACTAACCAGGACTGGACCAAGTACGTGGAGACCAGCGACCAGTGGATCACCAGCAAGACGGGCATCAGTGCAAGGAGGATCGCGCCACAGGACATGTGCACCAGCGACCTGGCCGCCAAGGCGTCCGTGGAAGCCATGAAGGAAGCGAAGATAAAGCCAGAAGACATCGACCTCATAATCCTGGCCACCAGCAGCCCAGACGTGCCCCTCAGCAGCACCGCGGCCATACTCCAAGCCAAGCTGGACGCCGTCAACGCCGGCGCCTTCGACGTGTCCGCGGTATGCAGCGGCTGGATCCACGGCCTGGACGTGGGCGCCAGGTACGCGGTAGACCCCGACTACGAGAACGT
>DATKWY010000219.1:0-2958 GCA_035529295.1 Candidatus Desulfaltia sp.
GGACAAGTACACGGCTGATCACACCTCAAGCCGCCTGGACGCCCTGAAGGAGGTGCGCTCCGTCCCCAAGCCCATATGGACGCTCATAGCCGTGGCGGCCTTCGCCAGCATCGGCCTCAGGGTCGCGTCCCAGTTCCTGGCCGTCTACGCCATCCAGGTGGTGGGCCTCACCAACACCCAGTGGGGACTCATCATGACCACCGTTGGCGTCGTCTCCACGGCCCTTACCGTACCCAGCAGCATCTGGAGCGACCGGGTCGGCCGCAAGCCCGGCATCATGGTGAGCCTCGGCCTCACGCCCCTCATGTACCTGGGTTTCCCCATGTCGGGCGGTCTCGTCCAGTTGGCCGCCAGCAGAATAGTGGGTGCCATAAGCGAGGGCTTCGGAGGAGCCGTCACCGGCCTAGAGGGGGGCTCAGCGTGGCTAGCTCTGGTGGCTGACATCGTGCCCGCCCATCAACGTGGCAAGGTCATGGGGCTTATAGCGACCATCGCGGGGTCTCTCAGCTTCCCCGGCGCCTGGATCGGCGGGGTCCTGTGGGACACGGTGGGGCCGCAGGCCCCATTCTACGTGTCAGCTGTTTCAAGCACAGTGGCTTTCCTGGTATTCGCGGTCTATGTGAAGGAGCCTAAGCAAAAAGCTGATTGACCACCGAAGGAGTAATTGGTTCGAAATGAGTGACAGCGTTCCCCTATACGTGGATGACAGCTACATCAAAGAGTTCGACGCCAGGGTGGTGAGGAGCGGCCCCAGGTTCGTGGTGCTGGACGTCACCGCCTTCTACCCTGAAGGCGGAGGGCAGCCCAGCGACACGGGCACCCTGGAGGCAGGCGATGAGACCCTCAAGGTTCTCAAGGTGATGAAGCGGGGCACCCAGATATTCCACTACCTGGACGGCGACCTGCCCGAGGGCGCGGAGGTCAGAGGCGTCGTAGACTGGGACCTGCGGCTCACCCACATGAGGCTCCACAGCGGCGAGCACCTCCTCACAGGCCTCTTCGAGGCGGAAGGAAGCGGCCCCAAGGTGTTCAGCAGCTTCACCCAGCTGGACTTCCAGCCCAGCGGCATCGACGAGGAGACCCTGAAGCGGGTGTGGGAGCGGTTCGACTCCATCATAGAGGAGGACGTGCCCGTCACCATCTACTACACGAGCCGGGATGAGCTGGACGTTGGGGACGACGCCCGGAAGCAGAGCTTTCTGGAGAAGATGCCCCCGGGAGTCCAGGAGCTCAGAATGGTGCAGATAGGAGGCTACGCCTTAACATTCTGCATGGGTACTCACGTCAGGAGCACCGGAGAGATAGGGAAACTCAAGAGCCTGAGGCTTGAGCCCAAGAAGAAGCAGAGGAAGATCGTCCACTTCGAGCTTGATAACGTTAAATGACCCCTAGCCCCAGTAATTCACCGGTGCACATTGAGAATTAAACCCTTCAGGCTTGAGCGCTGGCTCCTCGAGAAGGCCGAGATCGACCTGGGCGGCGGAGGCGTAACGAAGCTCAAGCTCAGAGACGTGGTCCCTGACTTTGACTTGAGCCAGACCATGAAGTACGGGAGGACAGACGGCGGGGACGAGATCAAGGGCCTGGTGGCCGAGTGGTACGGCGTCGAGCCTGAGAACGTCCTCATTACCTCCGGGACCAGCGAGGCCAACCTCATCCTCAACCTCACGCTTCTAGAACGGGGTGACCACTACGTCACCGAGAACCCCCAGTACGAGCAGACCACCCGCTTCGCGGAAGCCCTGGGCTGCACTGTGTCGGAGTTCCAACTTGTTGAAGACGACCAGTGGAGGCCCAACCTGGAGGAGCTCAAGGAGAAGGCGATTAGGGGTACAAGGATCATCTTCCTGGATAACCCCAACAACCCCACGGGGGCCGTCCTCTCCAGGGCCGAGATGAAGGCCAGCGTTGACGCCGCTGAGGACGCCGGAGCATGGCTCCACTGCGACAACGCCCTCAGGGGCTCGGAGCTCGACGGCAGGCCCGCGTTGACCCCGTACCCCAGCTACCAGCAGGGCGTCATCACCGGCAGCATATCCAAGCTGGGGGCCACCAGCCCAAGGATCGGGTGGATCATCGGCGACACAGAGCTCATCCACAGGTGCTGGGAGATGAAGGACTACACGACCCTGGGCCACTCAGGCATAGGCGAGTACATAGCCTCCGCCCTTCTCAGGAAGAAAGCACAGCTGATGAAACGGAACCTGGAGATCAGCAGAAGGAACCTGGACACGTTAGACGCATGGATAAAAGGCTACGGCGACGTGATCCACTGGAGGAGGCCGGAAGCCGGGTTCACAGGTTTCCCCGGATACAGGCTCAACGTGGGCTCCGAGGAGCTGTGCAGGATGCTCCTCAGGGACAAGGGGCTGCTCCTCAGCCCGGGCAGCTACTTCGGCGTGGATCATCATCTCCGTATCAACACGGGCTCGGCTCCAGGAGTCCTTGAGGCGGGCCTGGAGAGGCTGGCCGGCTTCGTCGAGGGCCTCCAATAATCTTATCCCGGTTCCAGCCACTTCTCCTCCATGAACCACATCCTCAACCTCCTCAGGGACTGCCGGGTCGTAGACCTGAGCCACACCTTCGAGGAGGGTATGCCCCGGCCACAGGTTCCCTACGGCCACATACCGTGGAAGAGCCACACACGGGGCGACGCATTCAACACCTACATGTTCCTGGTCTTCGAGCACGCCGGCACCCACGTGGACGCCCCCATCCACCTGGGCGGAGTTGAAGGGCCGACCATAGACAATGTGCCCCCTGAGAGCTGGATGGGACCCCTCTGCGTCTTGGATATGACCCACAAGAAGGAGAGGGAGTTCGTTCAAGCTCAGGAGATCATGGACTGGGAGAAGCGGCACGGTAAGCTAGCCGAGGGCGACATCGTGTTGGTCAACTACGGGTGGGAGCGGAACTGGACCAACGCCCACGGCGTCGAGAACCAGCCCTACCTCAGGG
>DATKWY010000220.1:0-6587 GCA_035529295.1 Candidatus Desulfaltia sp.
GTACGTCATCGTCGACAGCCCCGCCGGGGTGGAGCACCTGAACAGGAGGATAACCAAGAAGGTGAAGGACGTCTTCAACATCCTGGACCCCAGCAAGAAGAGCTTCGACAACGCGGAGCGCAGCCACAGGATCATGAAAGAAGTGGACATAGAGTTCGAGAACTACTACCTGGTGGGCGGGTACCGGTTCACCAAGACACTGGAGGCGGAGGCAGAGAAGCAGCCCTACAGGTACCTGGGCAGGGTGCTCAGCGAAGAGCGGTTAGCAGAGTACAACATAGCAGGCAGGTCCCTCCTGGAGCTACCGGACGACTCCCCCGCGTACCAGTCTGTGAAGAAGATCATGGCCAAGGCCGGGTACTAGGGGACTGAGGCCGTGAAGATCGCTGTCGCTGGAAAAGGGGGCGTCGGCAAGACCTTCGTGTCTTCCACCCTCTCCAGGCTCCTGGCCCGGGACGGGTACAATGTGCTGGCCGTAGACGCGGACCCCAACCTGAACCTTGCCGTCAGCCTCGGCGTGCCCCAGGACGTAGCCGACAGGATAGTGCCCCTGTCGGAGAACGAGGCCCCAGTCAAGGAGAGAACCGGCGTCTCAGCGGAGGAGGCCTACGCACCCATATTCAACATGAACCCCAAGGTCAACGACATAGTGGACAGGTTTGGAGTGGAGGCACCAGACGGCGTAAAGCTCCTTGTGATGGGCACCGTGAAGGGTGGAGGCACGGGTTGCATGTGTGGCTCCAACGCCCTCCTCAGGGTCCTCGTCCAGCACATGCTCATCCAGCGAGGCGAGGTCCTGGTCATGGACATGGTGGCCGGCTTGGAGCACCTGGGCAGAGGCACGGCCAGGAGGATGGACGCCATGCTTGTTGTCCTGGAGCCCAGGATGAAGTCCGTTGACACCATCAAGCGCATCATGAGGCTGGCCGAGGAGATCGAGGTCAAAGAGGTGCTGGCCGTGGGGAACAAGGTGGCCAGGCCCAAGGACAGGGAGTTCATCGAGCTGAAGATGGAGGAGCTGGGAGTGCCCGTCGTCGCCTACATCCCCTACGACGAGGCCGTGACGGACGCCGACATGGCGGGCACACCCGTACTAGATTACGACGCAGACTCAAAGGCCGTCAGAGCCGTGGATGAGCTCAAGCGGTACCTCGTCGAGAGATACAGGCCATAGCCCTATGAAGGGTCCACCATGAAGGTTAAGGCCGTCAGCGTCAGGACCCGCTACTGGAGACCGGGAACAGACTACGCATCAGAGATCGTTGAAAAGGTCCGGGGGCTAGTAGAGGACGACGACATCATCATCGTCAGCGAGAAGGCGCTATCCACAGCCTCAGGCTTCCTGGTGGACGAGGCCGCGGTGAAGCCGGGGTACGTCGCCAGGCTCCTAGCAGGCCCCTGGACCAGGCGAGTGTGGGGCGGCCCCCTCGGCACTATCACAGGGCTGAAGCAGCAGACCATCGTCAACCTGAGGAATAACCCGGTGGAGGAGGGCGCCGCCCATAAACAGGTAGTCCTAAGAACTGTCGGCCTCCTCCAGTCCATGCGCCACTACAGCGAGGGGGGGATCGACGCCAGTAACCTCCCGTACTCGTACGTCAGCCTTCCGCTGAGGACCCCCGGCAAAGTGGCCTCTGAGATAAGGGAAGCAGTCCACACACGTACGGGTAAACGGGTCACCGTCATGATTGTTGACGGGGACACCACCTATTCCTGGAGGAACCTCCACATAGCGCCCCGGAGAGTGGAGTTCCCCGGCCTGGTGCACCTAGGAGGCTTCCTAACCTTCATCACCGGGAAAGTGTTGAGGCTGCAGGCGCGGCAGACGCCCATAGCCTCGTCCGGGGGCAGTGTGAACCCCGACAGGGCTCTTTGGCTGGCCAGGCTTCACCACAGGCTGTGCGGCCGGGGCGCTGGCAGGACCGTGTGGAGCATGTCCAGGGAGATGGAGACGTCCTTGACGGGGGTAACGTGGGAGATGATGGACTCGGTGAGGCACTACCCCGTCACCGTGGTCCGGTTCAGCGGCTAGCCGAAGAGGTCAACGTCCTGCTGATATGATCGCCCCAGCCTGAGGGCGATGGACGCCTTGGCCAGCTCCTTGCCCAGGTACGCCGCGTGGTCCAGCTTGGTGACGAGGCCGAGCCTGACGATGGTCTGGTAGACCTCCCGGGCGTCGCCCCCCTTGACTATGGTGGCTGGCTCTTTTCTCCCCGGGGGATAGTGGAGGGCAACGATCTTGCCGGCGCCCCGGTCCACCTGCACCTTGAACCACCCCGCCTCGTCAGGCTTATAGTCGTCGTTCTCTGAGCCATGGACCATCTCGGCTGAGGCCTCGACGCCCGGCTCGTAGGCCTCCTCCTTCCACCGTTTCTCCTTCAGCACCAGCAGGTCGAGGCCCAGGTCCTTTAGCACAGACCCCCTCCTCTCCGCCACGTACATCATCCTAGAGGCACGAACCACCTCAGCCACGCTGCCCCTGGCCTTGACGCTATACTCCGGCACGTGGAGCATACAGGCCCCCGCCTCGCGGGCCAAAGCCGTCAGGGCCGCGTTCACCCCTGTGGAGTCCGCATCTATGAGCTCCGTGGCGTTGCCTATGCCGAAGAGTAGCGGCACCTCTGGGTGGCTGTTCTTGAAGAGCCGGTAGCTCTCCAGCGCCGTGAGGAGCCCCGGCCTTAGGAGGGGCTCCACCACCAGGTCGCCGATGATCTTGTTGAGGCCCAGCTCCCTGGCTCTCTCAATGTTCTGGGCTAGAGCGTGAACCCTCTCCCCGGCTGTCCTGGGCAGGTGGCCTCTGCTCATGTCTGTGGGGAGGACGACTACAGCCTGGTCGCCGATGTGGGGCGCCGCCGCGTCCAGGTTGCCTGCGTCGACGCTGAGTATCATGTCGATGCCTGCGTCAACGGCTGCCCTGATCTCTGAGGGGTCCAGGGTGTCCACGCTTAGGGGCAAGTCCACAGCGTCTCTGAGTGCGTCGATGATGGGTGCCAAAGTCTCGGGCCTCGGGTTGCCCGCCAGCATCCCTATATCGATTACTTGGGCGCCCTGGGACTGGTAGTACTTGGCTCTGTCCACGATCTGCTTGAGTGTGAGGGTGGGGGCGTTGACCACCTCCGCTAGAACCCTCATGGGCAGCCCGTCGCTCACAGGTAGACGCCTTGCGCCCTCACCCAGGGTGATCCCGCCTCTGAGCCTCAGAATGTCAGCCCAGTCGTTCTCAGCCGCCTCTATCTCCTCGGATGCTCTCCGCTCAGCCAGGTCCCTGATGAAGTCTGAGGCCGGAACGGTCTTCGATAACTGGATGTTTGAGGACAGGACCATGGGCAGGTCCACGAAGTGGACGGGGCCCTTGAATGTTGGGACGCCCGTCGCCTCCTCCACGCAGGACACGTCGCCGCTGACGGTCCCCGGGATAAGAATCATATCGTATCGGTTTAGGCTCATCTTGCCGAGAACATTAGCTACGTATCTGGGCGTGAGGAAGGAGGCGACGGACACGGGTAGAGCCAACACGTCCACGTCACTCATCCCCTCAACCGTGCGCCTGACGGCCTCCTCGGCGAGCCTCCCGGTTAAGACAAGAACCCTCAACCTCGGCCCCCGCCTATTGCACCCTCATCTGGGCGCCCAAGTTGTCAGCCTTAGTGGTGAACGCCAGACCCTCACCGACCGTGTTCAGGAAGCGGGACAGGCTCCGGGCAAGTTGATCGGCCTGAGCCTCTCCGTCCACTAGGCCGTAGAAGGCCGGCCCCCAGGAGCTTTGACCGGCCCCCACGGCCCCGTTCTCAAGCAGATAGTTTACGCCTTCCTCGATCCTGGGGTGGCTGTACCTTCCACCCTGGACCTTCAGCCAGTAGTCGCCGAACATGGAGTCCAGCTTGGTCATGGCGTCACCGAAACGTTCGATGTCCCCCTCGATGATGGAGGGGATCAACTGGATCAGGACGATCCTTGACACCTCTGCGACTGTCTGGGCCGGCGGAGGCTCCAGCCTCCTGAAGGCGTCCTTCTCATTGTCACCGCTGACACCCCGGTTTATGCGGGGGACGCCCACCACGAAGACCCAGTCCTCGGGAACGTCTCGTCTGAATATGAGGGGAGGCACGGAGTCCCGCCTCTCCAGGGCATGGCCCCCGTCGACGATGAAGCCACCCCCGAGATAAGCGTATGCCCCTATCCCGGATGCTCTGCTCCGGCCCATCCGCTCAGCGATGCCCTGGGGCGTCAGCCCCAGGTTGAACATCTCGGAGAGGATGGAGCCTAGGGCCAGTGTTAGCTGCGTCCCCGAGCCGAAGCCGGTGTGCTCAGGGATGTCCTCCAGTATCTCAACCTGGACGCCCGATGTTATGCCGTGGTCCTCCATCAAGGCTTTCAGGATGTCACCGGCCCTGCTGGAGCGCGCACCCATGATCCGGGTCTCGCTGCTCTCAACGGCCTTGACGGTGAGCCGTGGGCGCTGGATGGCTACGCCTACGCTGCCGTGGATCCTGCCCAGGTCCCCCCGCATGTCGATTATACCGAACTGAAGCCTTGAAGGCGTGGTTAAGCTGATCTCTACGGTTGTACACCCCAGTTCTTCATCATTTTATTTAGCTCGTCCACGGCGCTGACCTCGGGTGAGCCCTCGGGGGACATCCGCCGCACGGTCTCCGCGCAGGCAGCGATCCTCCCCGTCAGCGCCCTCACCTCTCCAGCCATGCCCTGCATATGGTACACCTTCACCCTGGTCGCGTGGATCACTGCCTCTATTGCCTCGGCTCTTCCCCTACTAAAGACGATAGGTTGCTCCCGTTTTATCACCGTTTTGATGGGCTTGACCTTGAAAGACGCCTGAAGGTCAGAGTGGCCGGCCTCTCCCTGGACCTCCACATAGACGCACATGTCCGCCTCCAGGAGACTCATGTCGGCGCATATCTGGGGCTGGCCGCGGACCTCTTCCTTGAACGCCGTGGCCAGGAACAGGGCGGGGTCGTGGGTCACGTTTATAACAGCCTCACCGCCTAGTCTGAGGTTCCGGTACGTCTCACTGGATTTGAAGGGCCTGATCTCCAGCAGGTCTCCGGTCAGCCTTACGCCCATGGGGGCGGCGTTCGGCGCCCCGTCAGCACCGCGGGTTACCAGTATGATCTCGACTACGCCGTCTCTCGTGAAGCCCGACCTCTGTAGCATGCCCGGCAGATCTGCGTCTTTCATGGAAACCAACAGACGATTCCCTATAGAATCGTCGACGATTTACTAAAAATTATCCAATAACAGGGGCAGCATGTAGTCTTCCCTTCCTCCCAGGATGACTCTGAAACGTGTGCCGTCTGGGTCCTGAACCTTCTCGAGGGTGCCTCTCACCTTAACCCGGTCCCCGCTCCTCGCCTGCTCAGTGAACTTGCCCCTGTAGCTCATGAGCTCAGTTACCTCCCCAGGGACCGGCTCAGACAAGACTTCGACTTCATCGATCATGTACGTGCAGGGCGTGTAGATGGACCCGCTGGAATCCGCTACCCTGGCTTTGAGGGTCACCGATCCCATTGGTTTGGAAGGGAGGCTCGCCTCGTCCCGCAGAAGCCTCACGAAGTAGTCCGTGCCCAGGACCAGGCCGTGTAGGACCTTCCGTTTCTCGACCTCAGCCAGCTCCTTGAGGCGCCCCAGGTCGCCCCACCTGGAGAACAGCGCGTCCTTGACTGTTTCGTCGTCGTAGGGCGACACCCATCCGACGCTTCTCCTCAGGGTCTCAAGCGCCTCGTAGACGCTCCGCCCCTCATCAGACCCGTAGACGTTAATGTCAACGTCGGAGCCCTCGTTCACCAGCCCGATGAGAAGTGATCCGGATACGCCGAAGCAGCCCGTCGATACGCCGCTCATGCTTGACAACGTCTCCACGAACCTAGCCAGAGTCTTCTCCAGGCGCGTGACTGGGCCTTCAAGTATCTCCCTGAGCCTCTCCCTGGGCTTGTACACAGCGGATATTTGGCTGTGGGGGACCGTTTGAAGTATGGCGTTGAGCCGGTAAACGTGGTTCAGGTACCCCGGGTGGTTCACCTCCAGGTACCTGGTGGTCTCCTCTACGTCGCTGACCCTTCTGTACCGGACGCCCCCGTGGAGCCTGTCACCGCTTGGGTCGGGTATGTACCGGAGGTAGGCGACAACCATGTCGTCTGGGTGCACGCCGCCCTTCACGGCGAAGAACAGGCCCTCCACTGTCCTGAGGTAGTCCCCCTCCGTGAAGCCTGAGAAGCCTTCCATGCCCAAGTATTAACTTGGACAGGTGGAACTTATTAAAATAGGCAACGATAGAGTGAAGGAATGGTTCAAATGGGTGTGTCGGTGGGCGATCTGGTTGGGCGGTGCGCGTCCCTCGCGGCCCTCCTAGAGGTCTCCGCGTACCCCAAGCCTGGCAACGTACACCGCCTAAGAGACTTCCCTGGAACCAGCTACGAGCATTTTCTCGCCGGGGCCGTCTCAACTATGCCCTGGATGAGGGAGCTGGCGGATAGGAGCAACGAGATAAAGGATGCGCGCCGAGACTGGGGAGGCCTGGGCATCGGCGAGTCGATCCTCGGCGCCGTCAGGGACATGCTGACCTGGCAGAG
>DATKWY010000221.1:0-3048 GCA_035529295.1 Candidatus Desulfaltia sp.
GTATCCTCCAGGCTCCTTATAGTCACCTCGGCCTCGTGGACCAGCAGGGGCGGAGCCGAGTCGGCCGCGGGCGACGCGTTGCACAGATTGCCGGTGATTGTAGCCCTGTTCCTTACCTGGGGGCTGCCTATCCACGAGACGGCGTCCACCAAGGCATGGGCCTTGGCCGCTATGGGGCTCGTCGCCACCTGGGTGTGGGTGGCCGTCGCCCCTATGCAGATGAAGCCAGAGTCCTCACGGATGTAGTTGAGCTCGGTGACGTTGTTCAGGTCCACCAGGTGGCTCGGCCTGCACGCCGCCTCCCTCAGAAGAGGCACCAGGTCGGTGCCTCCCGCGAAGAGCTTGGCCTGGTCCAGGTTGGTTAAGAGAAGCAGAGCCTCGTCCACTGTCGTAGGTGCATGGTACTGGAACCTGGGTAGTGGCTTCATCTCTTCGCCTCCTTGAGCGCCTTGTGGATGGTCCACGGCCTCACGGGCAGCTCGTTGAACCTGAGGCCCGTGGCGTGGTATATGGCGTTGGTGATGGTGGGGACCACGCTTATTATGGCGGGCTCGCCCACCCCCTTGGCGCCGAAGGCGCTGTGCCTGTAGGGCTTCTCGATGATGATGACGGGCTCTATCTGTGGGGTGTCCACGCTGCTGGGCACCACGTAGTCCTTGAACCCGGGGTTCAGGACGCGCCCGTTCTTCAGCTCCATGTTCTCCATGAGCACCAGGCCCATGCCCTGGCTCACGGCGCCCTCGATCTGGCCCTCCACCATCATGGGGTCTATGGCTTTTCCGCAGTCCATGGCGGGCCACACCCTCAGGAGTGTCGTCTCCCCTGTCTCGGTGTCCACCTCTACCTCGGCCACGGTGGCCGCGAAGGTGTAGACGCTGTAGTTGACGCCCAGGCCCGTGACGGGGTCGAAGAACCGTTCAGGGGCCCTGAAGAACCCATATGCGGCGGGGTCGTAGCCGCGGGCGTACATCTCCTCGGCCAGCTCCCGGATGCTGATGCTGGTCTCAGGGTTCTCCTTGTCGAAGGCCCTGCCCTCGGCCAGGTCGATCCGCTCAGAGGCTACCTCGAAGAGCTCCGAGGCGCAGGCCACCATGTTCTCCCTGAGCTTGAGGGCCGCCTTGGCGGCCGCGGTGCCGCCCAGCATTAGGCCTCTGCTGCCGTGGGTGGGCTTGGCGTTCAGGGTGCTGTCCGTGTCAGGTAGCTCTATCCTGATGTTTGCCGGGTCCACGCCTATGATCTCGGCCACTATCTTGGCGTGGCCGAAGGGTGAGCCCTGCCCTATCTCAACGATGCCCGTGCGGTAGGTGACGCTGCCGTCCTGGTTCATTATGAGGCTGGCTCCGCTCCAGTCGGGGGTGCTCCTGCTGGTGCTGATGCCGTGGTATGCAAGCCCGACGCCGTAGCCCCGCACCTTGGAGCCGTTCCACACGGGTTCCCGGTGGTTGGCCCAATCCGAGGCGTCCCGCACCGCCTCTAGGCACTCCTTGATGCCTACGCTATGGTCCAGAACCTGGTCGCAGGTGGTCCTGCCCCCCTCCACCAGCACGTTCCTCAGCCTGAAGTCTATGGGGTCCATGCCCAGCTCGTAGGCCAGCTTATCCATCTGGCTCTCGGCCGCGTAATGTAAGGCTAGGTCACCGAAGCCTCTGAAGCTGCCGCCGTACACCTTGGTGGTGTAGACGGCTCTACCGTCGATGCTGCAGTTGGGCACCTCGTAGGGGCCGGCGGCGTGGGCGGTCTGCCTCCACAGCCAGAAGGGTGACCTGTTGGCGTAGGCTCCGCACTCCAGGGTGATGTCAACCTCGATGCCGGTGACCTTGCCCTCACTGTTGGCGCCGCTCCTGTACTTGATCCTTGCCGGGAACCTCTTGTTGCTGTAGCAGAGGGACTCGTCCCGGCTCCACACGTGGGCCACGGGTTTGCCCAGCTTGTGGGCCGCGAAGGCGGCGTAGGCGGCCACTAGGGGCCCCTGGTCGTCCTTGCCTCCGAAGCCTCCGCCTGTGAGGGCCTGGATTATTCGAATCTGGTTCAGGTCCCAGCCCATGACGTGGGCCACCTTCTCCCTGATGAGGAAGGGGCTCTGCCCGTTGCAGATGACGGTGACCTTGTCCCTCTCGGGGACGGCGTAGGCGGCCTCGGTCTCTATGTACATGTGGTCCTGGTAGGGGCTCCAGTAGGTGTCGCTGATCTCCACGTCCGCCTCACTGAAGCCTTTCTCGGTGTCCCCCTTCCTGATGCGGGTGGTGACGGCCACGTTGCCGCCCTCATGCACCTTCGGCGCGTCCTCGGCCAGGGACGCGTCCACATCCAGGACGGGGGTCAGCTCCTCGTACTCCACGTGTATCTTGTCGAAGGCTGTCTCCAGGGCGTACTCGTCCCTGGCGCAGACTAGGGCTATGGGGTCGCCCACGTAGTGGACCTTCACGTCGTTGAGGAAGGGCTGGTCGGGGAGCGCGTACCCTATCTGGTTGTTGCCCGTGACGTCGGCGCCGGTGTATATGCCCTCGACGCCGGGCACCTTCAGGGCCTCGTCCAGCTCAATCCTCTTGATGATGCCGTGGGGTATGGTGCTCCTGTAAACTTTCAGGAGGGTGGTGCCTCTGGGCACGTAGTCGGCCGTGTACCTGGCCTTGCCCAGCACCTTGTCTAAAGCGTCTGTGCGCGTGACATTCTTGCCGACTACGAGGAACTCCTTTCTGCCCAGTATCTCAAGTATCTTGTCGTACTCCAATAGGGACCATCCTGTGACGGTGTTGAGCTATTCTAGGTTCAACGTTTTAAATAAAAGAATCTCCTAGGGCGGCCCAGAAGTCTTGGCTATCAGCCTCCTGAACGATGATTCTTCCGCTGCAGCCTGAGAGCAGCTTTAGCAGGGAGTCCACCTTGTCTGTTCGGCACGTCACCGCCAGACATCCCCCCCTGCCCATAGCCTCCACGGCTTTCACCAGGCCCGGGTACAGGCCGCGTCCCAGCTTCTCAATGTGGCCGTACTCGTCCACCACGATGAGGCTGCGTTCATCCATCTTAGCGGCTGCCTCGGCTAGCAGC
>DATKWY010000222.1:0-5689 GCA_035529295.1 Candidatus Desulfaltia sp.
ATCTGTGACGCCACCTGGCTGAAGGAGGCCGAGTACACGAGGATCGCCGAGTCCAGGGGCCTGGTGGTCCAGTCCCGGAAGGTGTTCAGGACGGGTAAGAAGCTCACCCTGGACCAGGCCCAGAAGGAGATCGCGTTCGCCTCCGAGAACGTTCCGCGCCTGTTTGGGCGGAGTGCCAGGAGCTTCGAGGACGCTTGGGGTAGGTACAGGGAGAAGATCAGAGTGAACGGACTGGGGCACTACTCCCGAGTTGAGCTCATTGTCACCAGGAAACCCATCTAGCCTCGGGTCACCTTAGCCTCGTCAAGGTACCTTTCCAGCTCTTGCTCCCTGAACCGGGGGTCCCGCAGGAGCCTGTAATCGTAGTCCGTTCCTCGGCCCAGCAGTATGGTCATGCGGTCCATGCCGTCTGGGCTGAACCCTAGCAGAATCTTCACGGTGAGCCGTGGTAACCTCTTGATGAGGTGTCTGTACAGGGCCCGCTTGGTTTGGGGGGTGAGGTTCGGTGCCTTGGTCATCGCCATGATACTGGGGCTTCGCGGGTTTTTATGGGTTCAGCTCAGGTGGCTCAGCTTTCTGTGCTGTTCCTCGTGGGGCTCGGTGGCTCTCTTTCCTAGGGGGTCTATGCTGTCGTTTATGTCCTTGAGGATTCGCCTGTTCTCCTCTGTGACCTGTATCATGAATAAGCATTCATTTTACTCAATGCATAAATAATCTATGCATCTAAAAGCGTCAATAAAACACCTATTCCTTCTTCTCACTGAGGCTCTCTTCCAGCTTCTTCATCCTGTCATCGATCTCGCGGTGCTTCTTGGCGAGCTTGTTAAGCCGGGCCACTACCTCCTCCAGCTTCTCCTCGTCGGTCTTGGACAACCACTCACCAGCGTATAGCCTTTAGGCTCAGTATATATTGAGTTTATGTAATTATTATTCATCTGTAAGTGAATGATGGAAAAAACGTGGGGCCTTTCACTCATCGTCTTTCGGTTGAGTGACGACGAACAGGCAGTGATGGTCGTCCTTGGTGAGAATCTCAGGTATCTGGACGTCGATGTCCGGCCTGTAGGTCTGCCAGAAGGCGTGGTGGAAGTACTGGCAGTAGACCAGCCCGACGTCGTTGCATTCTCGGTTTCTCCACAGCCGCTCATAGGGGCAGAGGTACGTGTAGCTCACCAGCTTGTCATCTGTGAAGTGGGTGCGTTTCTTATTGGTGTCGGGGTGGCCCGGCAAGTCGTAGTGCTCGAAGAGGCTGCGCAGGTTGACGGGCAGCCCCTGCTCTTGATGGCGCACCCTCAGGCGCTCGCCTCGTGCGGCGCCGTAGGCCTTGACGGCCCTTATGAGGGCTTTCTTACCTTCCTCGCCGAAGCTGTCCACCATCTCCCGTGCGAAGACGCAGTACATGAGCGCCCACAGGTCGCCGAACTCAGCTATGTCATTCTCTGAGACCATGTAAGTCCCCATGATATCCTTCTAGGCGTTTAAAATACCTAGTAGAATTGAAGTAACATGGACATGGGGGAGACTGAGACAAAGATAAGAGTCTGGGTCAAGAAGTAACTTTGACCAGTATCTTGTCGGGCTCCTTATGAGCCATAAGGTACTCCAGGTAGCACGTGTAGCATATCTCGCCCACGTCCCTGAGGTAGCCCCTGAAGAACCGTATTGGTTCACTGCACCGCTTACAGTAGTCGACCATTTCTGGAACCCTGATATAGAGCACCGGTCAACGGTAATATCCCTAAGTGGGTGCCGCCGCGTACATACAGGCCTCAAACACCTATATTCAGCCGTTCAGATAACAGCCTGATCGGCACATCCGGGTCTCTTATCCCGCGCCCGCCGGGATAAGGCGGAAAATAAATTCCATCTTATGCTTCATGCTTTTCCTCTGTGAGGTGATTCCGCGTTTTAACACGTCATTTTCAATTGCTTGAGTCTTGTGATGGCGGTAGGCTGAGTCTCTGTATGGTTGGAGAACACTAATGGGTCTACGTTTATTCGCATCGGAGACTATAATGGATGTCTAGTTTCCCGAAACATCTATACTGTTCAGGTAGAGTTAAAAGTGGGGCCCCCTGTTACGAGGGGCATTGAACCGCAATGGCCTTAATCCAGACCATCCGCAAGGAGAAGCAGATACTATACCTCGCCCTATCCGCGGCTATCCGAGGGTGTAGAGATAATCTGCGTCACGTGGTCTGGCAGCCATTCGCCCTGAGCCTGGGCGTCCCCATGGGTAGCATCGGGGCCCTGGAGAGCCTCATGGACTTGGCCAAGACGGTGGTCCAGCCGGTCTTCGGCGCGGCCTCCGATGTCTACGGCAGGAAAAGGTTCCTAATCTTAAGAGAGGCCCTGATACTGGGGGCCGGCGTGTGCTTCCTGTTTGCCCGGTCCTGGGAGCTCCTGGCCCTGGGCATGACCCTGATAGGGTTCAGCGTCGCCCTGTACCCGGTCTATAGTTCCCTGGTGGCCGAGTCGGCCAAGGGCTACGAGATGGGGCTGGTGTACAGCGTGATGGGCAGCTGCTACATGGGGATGGGTCTGGTGGGCACCCTCAGCGCGGGGTACCTGGCCGAGGTCTACGGCTACTCCACGGTTTTCGTTGTCTCCACTGTTTTAGCTGTCTCGGCTCTAGGTGTGACCGTCTTCCTGATCTCTGAGACTCACACCCGGAGGAAGTCGGGCTTCACCCTCACGGAGGCCTTCGGGTCCTTCGTGGATACCTTCAGGCCGCCCAGGTATCTGTGGGGCTACTACGCGGCCATGAGCGTGGACCTGTTCGCCTTCAGCCTGGGCTGGAGGCTGATAAACGGTATGCTCGTCAAGAGTTTCGGGTACAACCCCTACATGCTGGGCATCCTCAGCTCTCTGAGCTTCGGCGTCCAGGCCGTGTTCCAGGTCGTCCTGGGCCGCTACGTGGACAGGGTGGGCTACGTGAAGTACCTGGCCATATCCCAGTCCCTGTCCTGCTGCCTCATAGCATTGATGTTGTGGAACCAGAGCTTCGCTGTAGCGCTGGCGGCCAACTTCATAATGGGAATAAGCGCGGCCCTATGGAGCCCGGCTGAGCAAGCGTGGATCGCCCGGAACACGGACCCTGAGGAGCGGGGCAAGTCCATAGGCGGCTACAACACCTTCAGGGGCCTGGTGGCGCTGCCCGCGCCCATCATTGGGGGCATCATCTACGATAACTTCGGGTTCCACCTGCCCCTGATGCTTAACCTTGCTTTAGCGGTCGTGGACGTGGGCCTGCTGGTGTTCCTGGTGAAGGAGAACGCCAAGCCTGAGAGCTAGTCTATCCTCTTGATCTCCAGGATCACAGGGTTGTAGCCGTCCGGGCAGGCGTGGGTGGCCACCCTCGTGCCGTCTGCGGCCCTCGAGAAGGCCACGCTGCCGCCGTGGGCTATGGCGTATATCTTGGGGAGCGCCGAGTAGAGGGCGTGGAGGCATATCTTGCCTGTGATCTCGTTGGTGTCCCAGTCGAAGACCACCTCGTCGCCCACCTTGTGGCCGGCCCCGCAGTGGCCCTTCTGGCTGATGACCGTCGCCTTGACCTTGGTCATGGTGCAGTCTTCGGCTGAAGGGCATAAAATTCTGTGGGTCAGCCGAGAACCTTTTTTAACGTTGGTTCCCGATCAAGATGTTGATTGTTATGAATCTTGAGATGAAGATCAAGGACCTCATGAAGAAAGAGCCTCTGATTGTTGACCCCGACGACCACCTGGCCGCCGTCTCCAAGAAGATGGCGGCTAAAGGTAAGGACGTGGTCGTGGTCATGAAGGACGGCCTGGTCAAGGGCCTGGTGACGGCCGGAGACATATTCTTCGCCATGAAGAGCTACGTCCTGGGCAAGAACTTGCTGGAGAGCATCCCCGTGGAGATCCGCGACATGCGGGTGGGTGAGCTCATGAAGGCGCCCCAGGCCATGGAGTTCATGGAGGCCTGCGGCCTCACCGGCACCAACATGTGCATTGTGCTGGGTGAGGAGGACACCGTGGCGGACGCCATGAGGGTCATGGCCATCGGCGGGGTGGACCACATCCTCATTGTGGGCCAGAAGGGCATCGCTGGTACGCTGAGCGACAACGATCTGCTTAAGGCCTTCAGGTAAATCCATTTTTCTTTACCAATCCTCTACAGGGATTCTTTTTCTAAACCAAGGTGAACGCGGCTCGCCAATTGAGCTGAAGCCTCTTGCCTTGGCCTAAAATGTTTAAGGTTACACCCCTTATCTAATAGTTGATTCATGGTGGATAGATTTGACTGACTTCTCTGTGACCCGAGAATGGATCGAGGAAAACGTTCCTAGGTACATGCAGGAGGGTAGGATGCCTGGCTTCAGCCTGGCAGTGGTAAAGGACTGCGAAACGGTCTACGCTGAGGGCTTCGGCTCCAGAGACCCGGGCAAGGGCTTGCCTGCGACACCTGATACCCTCTACGGCATCGGCAGCATCACTAAGAGCTTCGTCGCCATCGCGGTGATGCAGCTCGTGGAGCAGGGTAAGCTAGGCGTCGAAGACCCTGTCAGCGACCACATCCCCTTCAAGCTTGGTATGCCGGACAAACCCATAAGGGTCCACCACCTGCTGACCCACAGCCTGGGTGTGCCCAGCCTGGCCACCAGCACCGTGGCGCTGTACAGGGGCATAGGAGCGGACACGGGTATCCCCTGGGGCGGCGTGGACGACTTCTACAGGCTGGTGAACGGGGCCCAGGGCGAGGTGCTGTTCCCCCCGGGTGAGCGGTTCTTCTACCACAACGCGGCGTGGAGGATGCTGGGCCACATAGTGCAGGAGAAGTCGGGTATGCCGTTCCACAGGTACGTCAAGGAGAAGGTGATGAACCCCCTGGGCATGAGGAGGAGCACCATGAACACCGACGAGTTCAACGCGGACCCTGACCACATAGTGCCTCACTGGAAGAAGCCCGACGGCGGGGTGGAGCCCAGTAGGTTCCCGTACCCGAATCCGGAGGATAACCCCGAGTTCAGCTTCATAGCCGCGGCGGGGGGCATCGCCAGCAGCGTCAACGAGATGGCTGAGTACCTGAAGGCGCAGATCGACGCCGGCAGGAGCAGGGGCGGACTGCTGAGCGAAGACAGCTTCAAGAAGATTCATACGCTTCACGTGAGGCGACCCGACGGCTACTACGGGCTGCACGGCTACGGGTACGGCCTGGATGTCACTCCCGGCTTCCTTGGCCACAAGATGGTAGGGCACGGGGGCAGTATCCTTGTGTCCACGGCCTACATGGCCTTCATCCCGGACATGGGGGCCGGGGTGGTGATGATGGGTAACAGCGCCAAGCTGCCCTACGAGGAGATAGCGGAGTCCGTGTTCGCCACCATGATGGGCCGCGAGCCCTCGGAGGCGATACCATCCATCGTGATAAAGAACAGGATGAGTGAGCTGGCGGGCAACTACGAGATATACAGGGGCATCGAGAAGGTGCGGGTGGTGAGGCGGGGCGGGATGCTGTACCTGGAGCAGAAGGACGAGTTCACGGACGCCCTGGTGCCGCTCATACCGGAGGACCCGACGCTGGAGTCCACGATGTTCTACGCGTTGACGGATGGGGTTAAGGCGCCCGTGGAGTTCGTGGTTCGCGGAGGTGGGCGCGTGGACCTCTTCGTGGAGCGGTACTGCTACCACAAGAGGGCCATTTAACCAGTTCAAGTTTATTGAAGACA
>DATKWY010000223.1:0-2824 GCA_035529295.1 Candidatus Desulfaltia sp.
GAGGAGCTTCATGGCCTCCATCTCAGTGATGACCTGTCCCTGGACCACTATCATGCCGCACTTCCAGCCCATGGTCACGTCTATGACCTCCGTGCCCATCCATCTCTGCATGGCGTCCAATGGGCCCGGGACCAGCTTCTCAAGGCCAGCCGGTATGATGAGCTGAATCCCGTTCCTCACGATATAGCCCCACGCCGTCCCCATGGTGCCTCCGCCGGCCCCCGCCAGCAGTATGCCGGCGGCGCCGAAGGAGTCGATGGCGTTGGCGCCCTTGATGAATACGTCGTCCGGCCCCATCCTGGACAGGTAGGGCACGAGCTCGCCCGTGTTGCACTCCTTGAGCTGCCCCTTCTCAAACACGTAGTGGCTGTACCTGCCCTCCGTCTTGGTGATGTTGAGGCCGGTGGCCGTCACCACGCCCGCGGTGAACATGCCCTTGTTGGGTATCTCCTTCTCCATGAGCTCCTCGGCCACGTAGGCCGTGGTGGTGCTGGTGGCGATGATGAGGATGCCCTCCTGGTACGCCTTCTGCACCGGCTCCATGCAGCTGATGGCCTTGGCTATTAGCCGTTTGCCCTCCGCGGGGGTGAGAACTACCTGTGCCTTCATGTCTGTTCCTCGATAGTCATGCATGGAGATTGGTGCTTTAAATAAAAAGGTAGCTAAAGTTGGGCGACCAGCCGCCAAGTAATACCCTAAGACTCGTCACCGTGCACCATATTATGGTGGCGGCGGAGCCAGGTTCCACATTAAAAATTTGAGCAAAGAGACCCCTGCCCCCGTGAACGCGATTACATTAAAGGATAAACTCGCCCGGCCACACCCGGACTACACCACGCCCTCCGCCAGGGCCTCCGCGTATATCTCCCCAAACTCCGTGAGACGGATAACCTTCATCTTGCTGCCCTTCTCGGCATCCACCAAACCCTTCATCTCCAGCCGCGCCACGATCCTGCTGAACCGGTTCCTCAGGGTGCTGTTAGCCGCCTTGTACCCGAACCACCGGATGATGTCACTGATGCTCTCAGCCTCACCCCCGTTATCCCGCAGCAACACCAAGAGCTTCTTCTCCCGGACCCACTCCTTCTCCTCGTGCTTGCTGCTAGGCTCCAACCTGTACCCTGGAAGCTGGATCTCCGTGGGCTCTTTACTGGGCTGCTCCCGGGCCCTGCTGAACCATGCCTCGAACTCTGGGGCCCCCGGCTTGCCGCTCACATACCAGCCCGGGTCCTCGCTGGGGACACTATAGACGCGGGCGTTCCTGAACATGAGGGCTATGGTGAGGGCTATACCCATGGCCGTGTTAGTGGTACTGGTGATGTCTATTAGGGCCTCCTCCCCAGCCTCCCTGGCCAGGCTCATGATGCCATGTATGGTGCGGAAGATGCTACGCTGATCCATGGGATCGTAGGGCACCATTATGGGGTCCAGTATCTCCAGCTTCTCCTTCAGCTCCTCGGCGTTGACCAGACTCATGTAGCTGAAGACGTTGCCGCCGCTCTCAGCCTCGTCGCTGTACAGGAGGTACAGCTTGGTTATTCCGTGGACTTTGCTCCAGTACCTGATGCCGTCGAAGGCTCGACGGTAGTGTTGCCCCACGAGACAGATGATGATGGTCAAGACGGATCCCCGGATGATTCACTCTTCCACTGATAAACCATTAACGCGTAGAATATATAAAACATAGTGAATGGAGACCGGGCGCCACTCATCATTCCCTTGTTTTGAGACAATCCCACATATATCCGGGTTATCGTGACCATTCATCCGCTCAGAATTACAAGTATTATGGAGAGAACAATTACTCTAATATAGAACGATTCAGCTTAGGTAATTCATCTATGCGTAGTGTGCTCCCTCGGAGACACACACTATTAAGGTTGCAAGTAAGATGAAGGTCACAGTATACTCTTTGCCCGACTGCCCCAAGTGCGACAAGCTGAAGGACTACTTGGAGAAGCGGGGAGTGGATTTCGAGGCCCGCTGGTTCGACACCGAGGCGCAGACGGATTTCATAATGATGAACATGTTCGGCAACCCGCCGGTCCTCACGGTGGGCTCCGCCGTGAGGCCCTCCGAGGAGATGTTCGAGGGCGACACCCTGAGAGAGGAGAGGGTCGTGGAGGTTTTGGAGAGTGGCTAAGTTTAGGGACCTGCCCCCGTACCAGCGCAGGATAGAGGAGTTCTTCACAGAGAACATGTACATGGGGATGCCCATGGTGCACACCACGGACGGGTACCTGGTGCCATGGGAGAAGACCCGGATCACCGACATGCTGGCTCTGGAGACCACACTGGCTGAGAAGATGTTCGACATCCCCGCCATCAGCGAGCCCACAGCCGAGAAGATCGCGGACGAGGTGGAGCGCAGGATCAGACTCACCAAGCCCAGGTTCGTCTCCGGCCCCATGGTGAGGGAGATCACCAACAACATCCTCCTGGAGTGGAGCCACGAGGTCCCCGAGTTCGGCATATACAGGAACCTATTGACCAGGGTAGGCGCCCCCGTCTACGACGCCTACCAGATCGACACAGGGGGCGGCTTCGAGGCCAAGGAGAACGCCAACCTCCAGCCCAACCCTGAGACGATCCACAAGAAGAAGGCGGACAGGCTCAGCAAGGAGCAGTACCTGCTGCTTATGGACCCCAAGCTGGCGACCGCCCACCACCAGGGCGACATCCACATCCACACCCTGGAGTACTTCGGCTCCAGGCCCTTCTGCCAGGACTGGGACCTCCGCTACTTCCTCTACTATGGGCTGATCCCGGACGGCAGCGGGTTCAGATCCAGCGTCGCGGGCCCGGCGAAGCAGCCCGAGGTAGC
>DATKWY010000224.1:0-6222 GCA_035529295.1 Candidatus Desulfaltia sp.
GTACGGTACTCTCTGAAGATGTAGTCCAGGGTCATGTAAAACCCGTTCATGAGGCAGGCCCCGGCTAAGACCAGCAGGGTGATTCCCCACATCCGCTTCTCCGAGGAAAGATCATATCTCAGGGACGCAGCGGCCTGGGCCTGAATGGCCGTTGGCGGCTTATCCTCCTCCTCGAAGGCGTAGGGTGTCTCCTCAGGCGCCGCCTCCTTCACTTTCCTGCGGGGGATCTTGCTCTTCAACCCCTTTAGGGCGCCCAGGTTGACGCCTCTGAGGGCCCCCAGGAGGCTTCTACGGGGCTTGGCCTCCGGCGCCTCATAGTCGTAAGGGTAATCATCATCCGGCTGAGCTTCCACTCTTGGGGGTCTGGGTCGGCCTACGCTCTTGTTCATGTACACTATCATGAGGGCCGTCCACAGGGGGATCAGTCCGCCGACTAGAAGCACCCAGTTCAATTCTACCAGACGAGAAGTGGTGGGGGTTGTTTAAACCCTATATGGAACCATGTTAGAGATTCGGTTTCAATGAACTAGTGGCCCGGTGAACTGAAACGTCCTCGAAAAACCCCTTTTCATTCACGGTGATATTATTGTGGGCTTTCACAGTAAAAACGCCCCGTCTCTCCGAATAATATCCGTGTTTATTAAAAACAATCGGAATATATTCGAAGAATTTATATGCGTAAATGCGATTTATACTTCTGCAAAACCCTGGAATCACCTGAAATGTTTTTGCACAATGTTAATGCCTCCGTGAGGCATTTTGTGTTGTTTACTGTACCCTTCTACCTTTTCCTGTTTCTAAACAACGAGATGAATGAGAGGATCGCCCCCCAGTTGACCCGAACCAACCCTGAACTAGCCGCCATCAGTATGGCCCTGGGCCTGTTCATGGCTCTCATATTCAGGCTCCCGGAGAGGGTGAAGCCCAGGTAGAGTGGTCTGATGCACTCTGAGAACCTGATTATTCTTGTATGTGTCACTCTGCTCCTCAGCTACCTGAGCTCCCTCATCTACGCTAGGACCAAGGTGCCCGACATCCTGTGGTTGATGGGGTTCGGGTTGGTGGTGGGCCCCGTATTCCAGCTCTTCGACAAGGAGCTTTTCCTCGAGCTGGCCCCTATGATGAGCATCCTGGCCCTGAGCATCATCCTGTTCGAGGCGGGCATCAACGTGGACATCACCATACTCCTGGACTACATGGGCAGAGCAATCGTGCTGTCGGCCGCCTCCCTGCTGTCCGTGACCCTTATTGTGGGCTTCGCCCTAAGCTGGCTGCTGCCGAACGACTTCACTCTGCTTCAGGCTATGCTTCTGGGCGCCATGGTGGGGGGCACCAGCACGGTGTCCACTTTCGGGATACTGACTGGGCTCCAGAAGTCGGTGAAGGACATGGGCCCCACCAAGGTTCTCCTCACCTTGGAGTCTATAGTGTCTGATCCCCTCTGTATCATCGCCTCCATAACCCTCATCAAGATGATTATGCTCCCCAACGTTTCCATGATGGATAGCGTCAGGGACATTTTCGGCACCTTCACCCTCTCATCGGCCTTCGGCCTTGGCATCGGTCTGCTATGGGCCAAGGTGCTTAACAGGCTCAGGAACCGGCCCTTCACCTACATGATAACCATCGCCGTCCTCCTGCCCACGTACATTCTCAGCGAGCAATGGATCGGTGAGGGGGGCGGAGCCATGACGGCCTTAGCCTTCGGCCTCGCCGTCACCAACTACAGGTTCATCATGGAGAAGCTTGGGGCCGACTCCAAGGTGATGGTGGACAAGCAGAAGCTCAGGGAGTTCCACGAGGAGATAACCTTCTTCATCAAGAGCTTCTTCTTCGTCTACATCGGCCTCGTGGTGAGCCTCAGCCTCCGATACACTTTCATCGGTCTGGGTGTGGCTCTCCTCCTCATGGTCATCCGGTTCACCCTGGTGCGCGCCCTCAGCAGGTTCATACCCTTCAGCGTCGAGGAGAGGACCATATCCCAGTTCGTCTTCGCCATGGGCCTGCCAGCCTTCGTCATGAGCCAACTGCCCATGATCTACGACCCATCGGGCAGGTTCTTCGTGAACTCAGCCGTCTACCCGGACCTCTGCATGCCCATAGTGCTCGGCACCGTCATATACGGTGCCCTGGTCGCGCCCATAGTCATAAAGCAGGGGCTGCGTGTCCAGAGCCAGACCCCCAAGGAGCCTGCGCCGGCTGAGAAGACAGGCACGGTGGTCTCTAAACCCAAGCCTCAGTAAACTTCAAACCACTTCAAGATACAATTTGGATGGACACGCGGCTGATTTTTCTCCGCCACTTCGAGACAAGCATCAACCCAAATAGGCCAACATCTCAGTGGAACCTAAGCGACGGGGGCTTGAACCGGTCTACGGCCTTCGGTGAGAGCTGGAGGACCCCCCCCTAAACGGCGTCTACAATGATCTACTCGATTCTTTGAAGAGTTAGTTGAAGTTTGCCGAGTGCCTCATCGAGCCAGCGTGCCCAGCACATCGAACTGCATATCCCGGGGATCGCCCAGCAGCTTGACTCTCTCTGACAGCTCCGGGCTACTCTGTACCTCCTGGGCGAGGCTCTCGCTGACCCAAATGTACTCCAGTTCCTGGGTGTTCCTTATCCTGACCACCCGCGCCTTCATGGGGTTCACGGGGCCGCATATCCTGATGGCTGTGGCTATGGCGTCCCTGTCGCTGGGCAGGAAGGGAGGTATCTTCCCGGTCTCTCCGCTGCCCTGGGTCAGGCAGTTCACGTATGTTTGATGATGATCGATCTTGTGGGCAGCCCTGGTTGTGGTGATGTCCGCCAGCCCTATGCCTATGGCGTTGCCGTGGGTATCCTCGGAGAGGTCAAGTACGACGATCTTGCCCACGTTAGTGGCCTGTGGGTCGTGTTCGCCGGGCATCCAGAACCGGCCCGTCACGTTGGTGTCCATGCCGACGCCGCTGATGTTCTTGCCTATCTCCTCTACGATGAGCACATCGATCTCCTTGAAGGGTATCCGGGGGAGCATCTCTTTCGCCGTCTCCAGGAGCCTCTTCTCCTCCTTCATGAACTCCTCCGGGTCCAGGGCCTTCACGAGGGCCGTCTCGTGGTAGGCGTTCTCAAGGACGGCCAGGCCCATCACCACATTGGTCTTCTCTATGATGAGTCTCCCCGCCGCGGGCATGATCCTGTGGTACCCGTCGTACTTGTGCCAGTGTATCATCTCGGCCCCCTTCTGCTTCCCCAGGCCTATGGCCAGCATCTTCAGGAGGCCGCTCTCGATCTCCCCCTTGAAGTCGGTGTGGGGCTTCACCCTGCCCACCACGAAGATGCCGTCCGCCTGCAGCGTGCATCGGTCCAGGTAGACTGTGACGTCTCCATCCAGCTCCCCCACGGGGTCTACCTCCATGCTGGACATGATGGGCGCCCCCACCTTCTCCTCGGTGATCCCCAGGCTCCTTAGGACATCCAACTGGCCTTCGGGGGTGGCTCCGCCGTGGCTCCCCATGGCCGGCACGAGGAAGGGTTCTCCGCCTGCTTTCCTGATCTCCTCCACCACGGCGGACAGTATGTCGGCGATGTTGGCTATGCCTCTGCTGCCCGCGGTGACGGCTATCCTGTTGCCCTTCCTGATCCTCCGGTTCAGGCCTTTCCGCTTCAGCTCATCATGTATCGCCGCCTTAACGTCGGGTACCTTGGGGTGGTTGAAAACCTGCCTAGCCTGCACCATCCTTGGGAAACTCATGGGTCGCTCATCACCTCATACGCTCGGGGGGCTTGAAGTTTTTCCGTGCGCGGACCATCTGGACCGCCACATGGATGGCTTCCTTGAGGCTCTGGGGGTTGGCTGTGCCTTCCCTTCTCCCTGCCTTGCCGTAGGCGGTGCCGTGGTCAACGCTGGTCCTGATGAAGGGGAGGCCGATGGTCATGTTGACGCCCCCCATGTCGCCCCAGGCTCCCGTGGCCTTGTCCCACCTGAACCCGGCCAGCTTCACGGGTATGTGGCCCTGGTCGTGGTACATGGCCACCACCACGTCGTAGAGGCCTCCCAGGGCCTTCCCGAAAACAGTGTCTGGTGGGACGGGTCCCTCCACGTTAAGGCCCCTCATCTTAATCTCTGCTATCGCGGGCTCGATCTTTGTCCTCTCCTCGTCCCCGAAGAGGCCGCCGTCGCTGCTGTGAGGGTTCAGCCCAGCCACGGCGATCCTGGGGGCTTCTATGCCCAGCTTCCGGGCAGCGTCGTAGGCCACCTCGATGGTGGCGACGATCCTCTCCTTGGTCACCCTCTCAGGCACGAGCCTCAAGGGTATGTGGGTGGTGACGTGAACCACTCTCAGGTTTCCGGATATGAGCATCATGGCGTAGTTCTCGGTGCCCGCCTTCTCGGCCAGGAGCTCCGTGTGGCCTGGGTAGCTGTAGCCACCCATGTGCATGGCCTCCTTGTTAAGTGGCGCCGTAACTATGGCGTCCACCTCTCCAGCCAGCGCCATATCAGTGGCCCTCATCACGTACTCCACTGATGCCTTGCCTGCCATGGCCTGGGGGACGCCCATGACCAGCCTATCCGGGTCGATGTTCTCCAAGTCCAGCATGTCGATGGCTCCGTGAGTGTAGCGGCCGTCACCGGGCTCCTTGATGGTGTTGATGGATAGCTTGGCTCGGGCCACATCCAGGCCCATCCGCATGGCTGAGCCGTCCCCGACCACCACTGGCCTGCACGCCTCGTAGATTTCTGAATCGCTCAGCGCCTTGGCTATGATCTCGGGGCCGATGCCCGCCGGGTCCCCCATGGTTATCGCTATCAGCGGCTTCATGCGCTCACCCTCTTCAGGTACTTCACGGCCTCTATAAGGGCGTCGCCGGAGCCGAAGCCCCCGGCCTTGGTCACCGCCCTAACCCCGTTGGATAGGGCTAGGACGGGTACCCCTGGCTGCACCTCCCCCGTGATCTCCATGCTCTCGACTCCCAGTCCTCTGCACACGGCCAGGGCCGTGGCGCCCCCTGTGAGAACCATCCCTGACACTTGGTGCCCCTCCAGTAATTTGACTGTAATCTCCGATAATGCGTCCACCACCACCCTCTCGACCTCAGCCTCCTTCAAGCCCAGGCGCAGGCCCAGCCTCCTCGTCTCCTCCACCTGGCTCGAGTCTGGGGCCGACACCAGCGCAACGTGCATCCCGGAGGACAAGGCACCGTCCGCCCTCCTCAGAGCCTCCTCCGCGGCTTCTCGTCCCCTTAACAAGCTGACGGTGTCCAGGTTCACCTGCGTGACCCCAAGGCGATCTACGAGGCTCGCCACCTGCGCCCTGGATGATGAGCGGACGCTTCCGCACACCGTAACGGTGGGCTTGGGGGCTCTGAGGCCCAGGCCCTCGGGCAGCTCCGAGGCCAGGCCGGCCGAGCCGCAGAAGACCCTCACGGGGAGCCCGGCGACGGCCAGGAGGTCCCTCTCGGCCTCGGCGTCCAGGACCACCACGCTGACGCCCTCGTTCATCAGAGCCTGTAACTCTCCGCGGAGAGCATCACAGCTTCTAACGATCGAGAGAGCTATGTGCGCCGCCTTTCTGCCTGTCTGGGCACCTATGATCTCGGGTACATAGGAGCTGCGGACAGCCACCTCGGACGCGTACTCCGTCTCGTTGA
Source organism: Candidatus Desulfaltia sp. (assembly GCA_035529295.1). GTDB lineage: Archaea > Thermoproteota > Bathyarchaeia > TCS64 > TCS64 > RBG-16-57-9. Next base: position 5,629 of record DATKWY010000224.1, read on the forward strand.
GGGGGACTCCGTTCACATAGACGCTGCCACCAAGGGTCACCCTCCCGTTGGGCGGGTAAGCTGGAGCCACCACGGCCACCGTGCTGCCTGTGGCCTCCATGACGGCGTCCAGCTCGGCCCCCACGTTGCCCCTCAGCGTCGAGTCCACCTTCTTGTAGAACACGTCGCACAGGCCGGCCAGGGCCTCCGAGGCCTCCCCAACCTTCCGGCGAGCCTCATCCGGCCCGTCGCCCCGGGAGTCGGTGTTCACCACTATGACGTCCGCGGACCCCTGAAGGCCCCTCAGACTGTCCGGGTCCGGCGCCACCTCCACGCTGAGCCCCCACGCCTTGAACTGGACCCCAGTGTCCAGGGCGCCAGTAAGGTCGTCGGCCACAACGGCGATCCTCAAACCGTCTCAGGATTCTACACGCTGCCCAGCTGTTTAACAGCTTTCATCTGTCGACTATGAAGGAGCAGCGCACACGAGCCAACGGTTATTCAGATCCACTGTCTAGAACCCCATCTCTGTAACACCGCACCAAACACACTCCAAACCCCCAAACAAGTGAACATTATAAAATAGCTAAATATAATCCAAATTTTTTTCTCATT
>DATKWY010000225.1:0-13895 GCA_035529295.1 Candidatus Desulfaltia sp.
CCTACCTCGAGGCAGGGGCCACCAAGTCTGAGTGGCTGGCCTTCAATCAGGTAGCTTCCTCAGGCGACTACTGGAAGATCAACAGGGTGTTCTTCAACGGAGCCGAGGGCGACCAGGTAAACCCCATGGTCTTAACGATGCCGGTGAGTGGAAAATGGGACCCCGGGGAGACTATCGAGTTACTTGTCCGCATCGACGCCGTTAACCCCACTTACAGGTACGTGATGTATTCGACCTTGAACGGCGTAACCGTGTCCACAGGCCTCACGTTGTCCTATCAAACCGGGACAACAATCATAACTTCAGGCGGCGTCTTCGTTGAAGTGTCTCACAACCTGGGGCGGGTGCCCGCCAACATACAGGTGACGCCAAGGAGTGAGATCACCGGCCCCGGTTTCTGGGTCAGTGATGTTGACTCGGACAGCTTCAGGGTAAATCTGAGTCAAAGTGAAGCGGGCGACATAGGTTTCTATTGGAGAATAGAATAACTCATTTATTTTAATCAATACAATCAAACTGTTTTTATAAGTTTTTTATTGTTCTTATAAAAAACATACATGGATTTTAAATATATTATTATATTGATTATAACTAATGTGTTTGTGATCTATAACTTTATATCATGGGTTCTTGATCTATATTCTCGATCTACTTGTTCCGGACCCAGCTAAGTGGCAGGTTCGAGATGGCCGCGTATCTACTGCTTCTACTGGGGGCGCTAGGCGACTGGGTGTCAACCACCAAAGGATTGAGCGCGGGGCTCGTGGAAGGAAACATGCTGGCTGCTTCGCTTATGGGGAGCGGCCTGTGGATACCCGCCGACCTCATGATGGTGGGCGTCTGCATCATTGTACCGTACCTGGTCAACAGGCTGGTGAAAAGTAAAGCCGCCAAGATTCTATACATGTTCCCCTTGGTGGCTGGATTATTCAAGGTAGCTGTTAGCCTGTGGAACATTAGTCTAATAATGTAAAGGAAAGAGGCTTACTTGCTCTTCCAGAGTAGCTCGAAAAGGATCTTGTAACTGTCCACGATGGTCCCGTAGTTGGTCCACATGCCATACAGGTTGCTCTGGTCGTTGGCCATGAGAAGGATCATCTCCTGCCCGTCTTTGACGAAGTAGCCCGGCATCTCGTACTTCTTCAGGTACGCGAAGTCACCGTCACCCATCTCTATCTGGTCCAGGACGTAGCTGCTTGTGGGCGAGTAGTTGGTCAGTAGTCGCACCTTTATGCCCTTCTTGGTGGCCAACTTGTCCAGCTCCTCTAGGAACGGGGTGTTGTAGAGCCAGATGAGGTTGTTATCCGACGCCACCATGTCGAAGGTCTCGTTGCATCCTGTTAGAAGCTCGTTGAGCCTCACACTGATGTGGCGTTTGCCCTCCAGCACCTGGAAGGTCTCCTTGGTCTGCTGCACGTTCTCAGGCTCAGGAAGACTCTTCCATATCTTGAGAAGCTCGGTTTTCTGCTGCTCCATCTTGTAGATGCGTTGGCGCCTCTCCTCGATGAGGTTGTTCAGGACCGTCTCAAAGGGGACGGCGACAAACTTCATGGGCCTCTCCATGACCCTGCTGATGAGACCCTGGGTCTCGAGGCGGCGCAGTATCTTGTAGGCCTCTGTGCGGTGCACCCCCAGTGCCTCCGCGACGCTTTGAGCCTTGTGGGCGCCGAACCTCGCCAGATAAAGATATACCCTGACCTCGTTCTTGCTGAGCTTGAACCTGCTGAGAGCCTGGTCTATGCTCTTCAGAGCACTGATGTGCTCCATGGCCTCGGAGGGGATACGTGTCCTGCTGGTCTCTTTAGTGTATACCGCCAGGAGATCCAGTTCGTCCTCCATAAGCTCAGTCTTTTTCTTCTCGCCTTTCTCGAGTTGTAGTTGTCCAACCTGCATCTTTCAGCCCTGGCAAATCCATATCTTTAATATAAAAAGAGATTCTGGAGAGAAAAACTAGTTTCTGCATCCATATTCTCTAGGAGTTAACCCTAGAAGTAGGGGATGAGCTTCGTCTTCTGTTTTCTAGGTGATGGTGAATGGTTTAAAGCGTTTGTGTGGTACGAGAAAAACATTCTATTCACAGTTTTCTTGAATGTGTAGGTATAGAAAAACAACACATTCCTCGAACGGCTCTCCACAAAAAGCTTATAATCACCTTTCTGTTAACGGTTTCAACCTGGGACAGTGCAGACCATTGAAGTGTCCTTTCTGTGGCTCAGAGGAACTCAGAACCCTTGAGACTAGGGACTCCCACAACAACATGGTGAGGCGTCGAAAGGAGTGCTTCACGTGCAGTAAACGCTTCACCACCTACGAGTACATCGAGGAGATCGAGCTCATGGTCCGGAAAAAGGATGGGCGCCTGGAGAGGTTCAACAGCGACAAGATTGTCAAGGGCCTTCAGAAGGCCTGCGAGAAGCGTCCGGTGAGTCTTGAGCAGATCAAGGACATTGCGGAGCAGGTGCGTCAAAGGATCATAGCAGATGGGAAAGACGAGGTGTCCAGCAGGGAGATAGGTGACATCATCATCTCTCATCTCAGAGACCTGGACTATGTTTGCTACGTTAGATTCGCGTCAGTCTACAGGGAGTTCAAGGAGCCCAGCGACTTTAAGGAGTTCATGAAAGAGGCGCACTAGGCCTTCCACCAGTCGAACTCCAGGTACCTTACCTGCTCGTTCACTATGGCCAGTATGAACGATTTTCTCACAGTCGTGGCCAGTCTACCAGCCTTTACCATCTCAGCCGCTTCCATGTCCTGTTCTCCGCTCCACACCTGCACGATGTAAGGAGCGTGGTCTATCCCTGGGCCGTGCTCGTAGACGGCGAAGTCGCACCCGTATTTGATGCCGGGCGTGACTACGTACCCCCGTGTCCTAAGATCCTTGTATGTCTTGTACTTGGCTTCGAAGCCCTGTATGCCCTCAGCGATCTTGTTTCTCAAACTTCTCAGGGAGATGAGTCTACCTTTCAAGTCTTGTACCTTTATCCGCCCGGTTTCAGCCAGGTAAAGCCCTTCGATGGCGTCAAGTATCAGCGGCGTGTCAAACTCTTCTTTTGGTTTGGGTATGCCTAGGGGTTTACCGTAGAAACCTTCCGAGAATAACTCGTTGCCTTGGCTCGTGTCCCATACTATCAGTCTGTTGTTTTCCACCAGCTGGGCAACGGGAGACATGTTCGGTCAGCTACAATGCTATTATGCGTATGTGGTCTGAGGCCTCTCTGACCTTGTCAACCATCATCTCCATGAGGTTTATCGTGTCCTTAAGGATCAGGATGGCCGGCATCTCCATGGTGCTGGTGATGACCTCCATCTCCACGTTCATGTAGTTCTCGTCAAATTTTCTCTCTATATCCTCAATCTGCTTGGTGAACCCGATGGCCTTGTCTGAGTTGAAGCCTAGGCTCATCATGGCCTCCCTCAGTTTGATTAAAGCGTCGAAGGCTAGGTCGCTCAGCTCTAGCATCCCCGATGCAACGTTTTCAGGCATCTGCCACTGTCTTTTTTCTATCAACGTGAGCCTGGCCCCCGTCCCCTTAATCTGATCCATTATGTCACCGAAGGCGCTGATTAGCCTGAAGAAGTCGTCTCTGTTAACCAAGACGCCCCCGATCTCGTGGAGCTCCTTGATCAGAGCGATCTTAATTCCACCCGCCTCATTGGTGATGGTCTGAACGCTGTCCATGAGGCCAGCCGATGTTCCCTTCTTCTTCGCGAGAATATCCATCAGGGCGAGGATCTTTCTGAAACTCTCAACGGTCAGCCTTGCATGGTCCTGACAGAGCATGAGAAGGTTTCGCATTGTACGGTCTTCTGACTCGACGGGGAATACCATTGATATACACCAGGGATTATTCTATTAATCATATAATCATTGCAGGCTTTAAACTTTAAACATTGTAAAAATTATTGATGTATTGAAAGTAATTACAATAAATACTAAGCTTTCTTTTTCTTGGAGCTCGTCCACCAGTCGAGGTAGTCTTCGTTGCGTTGCCGTTTTTTCTCTTCCTCGTCGTCGTTTTTCTCATACAACTTTTCGAGGGCTCGAGAGAGTTCAGCTTCAGTGTATGTGAGGCCGCAGCTCTGGCAGCTATAGTGTCTCAGCTTGGGGTCCCATTTCAGCTTACCTCCACACTCTGTGCAGTACGGCAATCTTATCCCCGCTCCATTATTGAAGGGCGGATATTTAAGTAGACTCTTTCAGGGCAGCACTGAAAAAAAGATTATTGTAAGGGGCTGTTAGGGCTCAGGCGGCGGTGGCTCTATGAAGCCCTGATCCATGAGCATCTTGACGACGTCCTGCGTCCTCTGGATGATGCTCTGGGCGCCCTCGTAAAGCTCGTTCCTGCTGAGCTTCTTGCGCGCCAGTCCCTGCTGTATGGCTTTAAGCCCCGTCGCGGCTGCCTGAAGGGGATATATCTCCCACTCATCCATGGAGGGGATGATGTAGTCCTTAGTCAGCCCCTTGTCCTCCGCGTACTTGGCCAGAGTCTTCGCTGACGCTATGCACATCTCGTCTGTGATGGTTCTGGCTCGGACGTCCAGAGCCCCCCTGAAGATGGCTGGGAAGACCAGACTGTTGTTGACCTGGTTGGGGAAGTCGCTTCGGCCAGTCGCCATGACTTTCACGCCGGCCTCCTCGGCCTCCCAGGGCCATATCTCCGGGATGGGGTTGGCGCACGCAAACACGACAGCGTCTGACGCCATGCCTTTGAGGTCTTCTTTGGTGATGACGCCCGGCCCCGATTTGCTCGCGGCAATTAAAATGTCGCTACCTTTGGCAGCCTCCTTTATCTTCCCCTCCACGTTATCAGGGTTTGTCTCCTCGGCTATAGGCCACTTGTACGTGTCCTTGATATCGTCTCTGTAGGTGCCCACCGTGCCCTTGCTGTCAAGCATTATGACGTTCTTCGGCTTCACCCCGGCAGCTTTAAGCACATGGTAGGTCCTGGTGTTGGCGGCACCGGTGCCCACTATAGTGAACCTGCTTTCACCGAGCTTCTTACCCACGAACTTCAACGCGTTGATGGCTCCGGCGAGGATCACGGCCGCGGTTCCCTGCTGGTCGTCGTGCCACACAGGGATGGGCATCTCCTTCCTCAGCCTTTCGAGGATGTAGAAGCATTTGGGGTTAGAGAAGTCCTCCAAGTTGATCCCACCGAAACTGGGCTCGATCCATTTCACCGCCTGGATAATCTCGTCGGGGTCCTTGGTGGCTAGGCAGATAGGGAAGGCGTCCACCCCTCCAAGGTACTTGAAGATGAGGGCCTTTCCCTCCATGACGGGCATACCGGCCTGGCCGCCGATGTCTCCGAGGCCCAGTACCCTGGTGCCGTCGCTCACAATTGCCACGTAGTTCCACTTGCTGGTGTACTCGAAGGCCTTCTCCTTGTCCTTCTCGATGTCCAGGCATGCCTGGGCTACACCGGGAGTGTACCAGATGCTGAAGTCTTGGAGGCTCCTGATGGCGCACTTGGGCATAACCTCGACCTTGCCCTTGTAGAACGCGTGGTAAGGCGGGGCGATGTTCTTCCACTTGGATGCTTCCTTAAGCAGCTTATCTGTGTCGACTGTCAAAGCGAATCGAGAAATGATGCACAGGTTAGGTATATAAGGTGTGGTCATCTGGGAAATAACTCGAAAAAATGAGTTTACCAAGCGTTTTGTATAAACATCAACTCTTATCACATGTAAATCAATAGAGAGGTTTCCGGTTAACCGTGTTTTCTGGGGCTCCAGAGCCAAGGACGAGGAGGCACCTCACCGAAGGAAAAGCATGAAGCATAAGATGGAATTTTTTTTCCGCCTTATCCCGGCTGGCACGGGATAAGCCTAAACGCACTTGGAATGAGCCGGATGTGAAAAAAGGTAGGGGGGTATCAATTAATGGCGAATATTTTTATCATTAGACAGATCACCCGCCCCGAAGCCTATGACTACAGCGTACCAAAAGAAGATAATCAAAATCCTCTAAATTTCCTTTCCCCGATTATTCAGTTAAAAGAACGGTTTTTAAAAAAAAGGTGAACTAACTGTACTCTTCCTTCAGAGCTACCCGAACATCCTCGTCAAGAGGGCCCTCGCCGTCAACGATGTCGTGGAAGGTGTTGAAAACCCGCTCAAGTTTCCTCCAGTCGGGGACATAGACGCGGCTAAACCATACGCGGCTGCTGTCCACGTCGTCGTCCTCTATCTCCCACCGGTACTCGTCTATGCGCTTCTCACTGAGGACGTGGGCGCTGCCATAGGGCCCCTCATGTTCCGGCGCCTCCAGCAGCATCACCCCGTCCGCCCCGTATGCGAAGGCGTAGAGAAGGTGCTCCTTCTTCAGTCTAGCCAGGCTGGGCATGGGGATTATCCTTATGCTGCTGGGGTAGGTGAGCCTCGCCAGCCCCGCCAGGTCGACGGCCGTGTACGCAACCTCCTGCTCCACGAAGGCCAGTATCTTGAGATCGGCCTCGCTCTCTGACAAAGCGCCTCTTATGTTGGCCTTTATCTGAGAGTCTGAGAGCCCCTGCTGGTCCAGGGCGTTCCTGGGGCACGCGGGTACGCACGCGCCACAGCCGCTGCACATGATATCATTGATGACTGGCTTACCTTCCAGCATCGTTATGGCTGACTCGGGACAGACTCCAACACACTCCTCACAGCCGTCACATGCATCAGGGTCAACCAAGTACGCCTTGTTGGGCTCTATGACCCTGTCGCCGCTTAGGAAGTTCACCACCTTCATGGCCGCTCCCTCCGCCTCGGCGGTGGCCGTCTGGATGTCCTTGGGTCCGATGATGACGCCCGCAGCGTAGATTCCGTCACGCTTGGTGCTCACGGGGTCCAGCTTGGGGTGGCGCTCCAGGACGAACTGGTCCTCGTCAGCGGGAACCCTTAAGGCCTCCGCGAGTTTCAGCGTATCCTCCGCCGTCACTATGGGGGGCGCCAGCACGACCAGATCCACGGGGTTCTCCACCATCCGGTTCAGCATCATGTCCTCGCTGCGCACCAGGACCTGTTTGCCTTCGGGTATGATCTCCGAGACCTTGCCCTTCACGAACATGGCGCCCTTCTCCTGGGTTGTCCTGTAGAACTCCTCGTATCTGCGGCCCGGAGCCCTGATGTCTATGTAATGTATCCAGACGTCGATCCCCCTGTCTCTAAGCAGCTGAGCCTGTTTCAAGCTGTAGAGGCAGCACACTCTGCTGCAGTGGGGGCGGCCCACCTCGGTGTCCCTGCTTCCGGCGCAGAGTACGTAGGCCACGCTCTTCACCTCCATGCCCGTCTTGGGCACTATGAGCTGGCTGCCGGTGGGCCCGTTTACGTCCAGTATCCTCTCCATCTCCAGGCTGGTGACCACGTTGGGGTACAGCCCGTAGCCGTACTGGGGTAAGCCGCTCAGGTCGTAGAGCTCGAACCCTGTGGCCAGGACTATGGCCCCCACGTTGAGTTCGATTTCTTTGCCTGGGTCGTCGATGTCTATGGCTCCGGCGGGGCAGGTTCTGGCGCATAGCCCGCACTTGAGGCACGCTTCGAAGTCGATGGTGAATATGCTTGGCACTGCCTGAGGGAAGGGTCTGTAGATGGCTTTCCTGGTGCTGAGGCCCTGGTTGTGCTCGTCCTGGGCCTTCCCCGGGCAAACACTGTTGCAGGCGCCGCAGCCTATGCACTTCTCGGGGTCCACACCCCTAGGCTTGACCCAGACCTTGACCTTGAAGTCGCCGGGCACGCCTGTGACCTCCTTGACCTCGCTGTAGGTTAGGAGGTCAATGTTCGGGCTCTGGCTCACCTGGGCCATCTTGGGTGTCAGGATGCACTGGCTGCAGTCCATGGTGGGGAAGACCTTGGGGTACTGGATCATGTGGCCCCCGATGCTGGGCCTCTTCTCCACCAGGTGCACCTTCATTCCGTACTCGCTGAGCCTGAGGCTTGTGGTTATCCCAGCGACTCCTCCGCCGATGACCAGGGCCTCCGGCACCGTTTTCATCTTCTTGGTCTCCAGGGGCACGGATTGCTTGGCCCGGGATATGGCTCCGCGGATGAGGTCCAGGGACTGCTGGGTGGCTCCATCGTGGTCGTTCTTGTGCACCCAGCTGCAGTGCTCCCTGATGTTCACCATCTCTAGGAAGGCCGGGTTGACGCCCTTCTCCTCCAGGTTGCTGAGGAACGTGGTTCTGTGCATCTTGGGGGTGCAGCAGGCCAGGACCACCCTGTCCAGGCCCTCCTTCTCCACGGCCTCCTTGATGCCGTCCACACTGGGCTTGCTGCAGAGGTACCTCTCCACATTGACGTAGGCTACCTCGCCCTTGATGGCGTCCACGACGCTCTGGGTCTCCACCACGTCACCTATGTTTCCGCCGCACTCGCAGACCCAGACGCCGATCTTTGGTTCAGACATGGTGGATTCCTTACAGCAGCTTTAGGTGATGCTCTAGGGTCTTCTGGCCGCGGTACTCAGGCAGCAATATGGGGCTCTTCCGGTCGGTCTTTATCTCTTCTTCCTTGAGCATCTTCTCGTAGTCGTCCAGGTGCTTCAGCGTCAGCTTACCTATCTTGGTCGTCTTAACCCTCTCGGCGGCTGCCTTGCCGGCTCTTCTGCCAAACACGTAGAGGTCTAGCTGGCTGTTGCCCATGAGCCTGTTCTTCCCGTGGACGCCGCCGCAGATCTCCCCGCACGCGTAGAGTCCCTTCACGTTGGTCTCGCCCTTGACGTTTATCTCGACTCCGCCGTTCTGGTAGTGGAGGGTGGGGAAGACAAGCATGGGCTCCTTCCTGATGTCGATGCCGTACTTGTTGAACATCCTGTACATGGCGGCGAACTCGCGCTCTATGGTGCCCTCGCCGTTGATGATGTCGATGAGGGGTGTGTCCAGCCAGACACCCTTCATCCCCGTCGGTGTGATTATCCCGTTGTCCCGACCGTAGCACTCCCTGATGAGGGCGGAGGACTCCACGTCTCTGGTCTCTAGGTGGTAGACGAACTGCTCTCCCTCCTTGTTTATGGGCTGAGAGCCTCGGCCTCTCAGCTTCTCTGTACACAGCTGCCCCACTATCTGCTCGGGGAAGGCCGCGCCCGTGGGATGGTACTGAGTGCTATCTAGGTGGACTAGGTTGGCTCCAGCCCTATAGGACATGATGATGCCGTCCCCAGTGGCGCCGTAGTGGTTGGTGGTCTCGTAGCTTTGTATGTGGAGTCTGCCGAACCCACCTGTCGCTAGTATTGTGGACTTTGCTCTGCAGACCTTGTACTCGTCGCTGTCCAGGTCGAATAGGACGGCTCCGGCCACCTGTCCCTCGTCGTCCTTGATGAACTCTATGGCGCACGTGAATTCTAGGTAGCTGATGCCCCTGTTGATAAACTCGTCCATGAGGACCCTGGTGATCTCCATGCCCGTGTAGTCCTTGCAGCTGTGCATGCGTTTGCGGCTGGTTCCTCCGCCCGAGATGAGCTGCAATGTGCCGTCAGGCATCTTGTCGTAAATGATCCCCAGCTCCTCGTGCCACTTTATCACGTCCGGGCCGTCCTTCACCATGGCTTCCACGAGTTCGGGCTTGTTGGCGTAGTGGCCTCCGCCGATGACGTCCAGGTAGTGGTGGGTGGGGCTGTCCTCAGGCGAGTCGGCGGCCTGTATGCCTCCTTGGCTCATCTTGCTGTTGGCGTCGCCCAGCCTGAGCTTGGTCACCATGAGTATCTTGTCGGGTTCTACCCCGTTCTCGTGGGCCAGCAGGGCGGCGCTCAGGCCCGCTCCGCCCGCGCCTATGATGAGGACATCAACGTCGTAGTCGATCTTCTTCAGGTCGATGTCCTTTGGGCTTATGATGCTGTGAGCCTCCAGGATGTCAACGACCTCGTGGGGCATGAGCTGGCCCTTGCTTGAGCCTACTCTGAGCCCCCTCTTCTGGTCCATCTTCCAGTCCGGATGATAGTCCTTGAGTATCTGCTGCTTCTCGTCGGCCGTCATGGCTCTGAAGTGTTTACCGACTCTCCCGGGTCTGGAGGCGGTCACCTTCTTCAGGCTCTCGTTCATATACTCGGGGTATCCACTTGTGTAGTCGCTCATTCTTCCACCTTGTCCCTCGTGTTGTACTTCACTTTAAGCTGGTCAAGGGGCATGGTCATCAGCTCCTTGACCTCCTCGTCGTACTTACCCTCCTCCACTTCCTTCACCTTGTCGAGGACGTGCTGCGTGGGCCCTACGACGTACTTGGAGTAGAGGCGCCGGGCAAGCTGCCCCACGTTGTAGGGCACTATCTCGGCTGGGCACCTGACGGCGCAGAGGCCGCAGCTGAGGCAGTCGAAGCTCAGCTTGGCGGCCTGCTCGATGTCGCCTCGGAGGCTAGCCTGGACGTAGTCCATTACCATTATGTCCTGGGGGCATGCCTTGGTGCAGGTGTTGCAGGCGAGGCACCTGCTCACCTCGGGGTAGTACTCCAGTATGGTGGGGGCGTCAGGCTTCAAATCCTCCAGGTTGTAGGTCTTCTTCTCTGAGGGGCTGAAGGGTATCTGGGCGATGTACATGCCGTCCTCCACGATCTTCTGGCACGCCAGGGCGCCCTCCAGCTTGTAGCTTCCCTTCTTACGGTAAAGCGTCGCGCAGGCTCCGCAGAAGCCACCGCGGCACCCCGCTCCGCGTCTGAACTGGTGGCCGGTGTACTCCATGGCCTTCATAATGGTGAGGCTGCCGGGCACCCTGTGCTTCTTACCCATCACGAAGATGGTTATAATCTCGTCTTTGTTCTCCAAACTAATCACTCCTGTAGCCCCTTCTCCTTTAGTAGGGGTCGGGGGTCGGGCCTGTTGGCCTCGAAGGCTGTCGCCTCTTCTCCCAGTCCGAAGGCCAGCGCCATGAGCTGGGTGAAGTAGACGACGGGTATTGAATTAAAACTCGGGTACTGTTGCTTTACCTGGGTCTGCCTTGGCCCCAGGTTGTACTCGCAGAGGGGGCACGCCGTCGCCAGTATGTCGGCTCCAGCCGCCTCCGCCTGCTTGAGTATTTTGTGGCTCAGGTCGGCCACCGCCTCCCTCATGTGGACAGTGTGGTAGCTGCCGCAGCACTTCTGGCTGTAGGCGAAACTGACGGTCTCTGCGCCTAGAGCCTTGAGCAGGTCCTCCATGATGGTGGGGCTGTCTGCGTCGTCTATGCCTATGCCTCTCGGGCGGAGAAGCAGGCACCCGTAGTAGAGGGCCACCTTGAGGCCCTTTAGGGGCTTCTTGACGTGGGCAGCCACATTGTCCCAGCCCAGCTCCTTGAGGACCTCCAGATAGTGGATGACCTCAACTCCGCCGCTGTACTGGGTGTCCTCCTCAGTCATTATGTCCCTGATCTTCTTCCTCTTGTCGCTGTCCTGGTTGAAGACCTGGTTGCTCCGCTTCAAGGTGTTGTAGCACATGGCGCATAGGGTCACCACCTTATTGCCGTCCAATGAGCCCTCGGCGTTGAGCTCCTCGACTCTTATTAGGTTCCTTATGGGGGCCAGGTGGTGCATGACGTCGTCCTTGGCTAGGGCGTGGACGGTGCCGCAGCAGTTCCACCTGCCGGGCTCGATCAGCTCTATGCCCAGGGTCTCAGCCGTGGCCATGGTGCTGTCCTCGAAGTTACGGGCGTTGGTCTTCAGCGTGCACCCGGGGTAGTATGCCAGCCTGGTCATGCCGTCATCTTCCTCTGATTGCTGACAAGGGCCACCTGGGGGAGGTCCCTGAGCTCCTCGGGGCTCAGGTCATCGAGGCTAACCCTGTTATACTTTTTCCTAAGAACCAGTTGCCTCAGAGCCTCCATGACGTTGGCTATGTCTATGCCCCTGGGGCACCGGACCTCACAGTTGAAGCACGTGGTACACACCCAGATGGTCCTGGACTCCTGGGCCTCCTCCAGGCCCAGCTGGACCATCCGGATAACCTTTGAGGGCAGGTAGTCCATCTCCTGCGTCATGGGGCACCCGGAGCTGCAGGCGCCGCACTGAAAGCAGAGGTCAACGTTCTCTCCGCTGAGCTCCTTGACCCGGTCCCTGTAGTGCTTGTTCTCGGGTCCTGTGCGGAGGATCAACTTCGACCTGGATTGAGACATCCCTATGCAATTGGGATCGCGGATATTATCTTTTTCGTGAGTAAGGTGTTTCAGGTAGTATAGCCCGAGTTTAATCATTTCCTCACCAGAATCACCCTACGAGCCTCAATTACCCGTCAATTTCCTGTTACAGAGCTTGAAATGGGTTGTAACCTAACGGTATCCTATTCGATTGAGCTTCATCCGAGCAGACGTGGAGGCGTGTGTTCTATGGTAAGCCTCAAAACCAGAGAGAGATGATTATCATTGATCTATATGGAGTATCATCTTAAGACGCCGGTACCGGAGAAGGATGTCAGGAAGCTGAAGGCTGGTGACCTCATCTACGTGACAGGCACCATAATCACGGCTCGCGATGAGGCGCACCTGAAGGCCCTGGAGCTCCACGAGAAGGGTGAAAGGCCCCCCGTGGATTTCGAGGGCAACGGGGTGTTTCATTGCGGCCCCATAATGAAGAAGGATGTTGGCGGCGGGTGGCAGGTGGTGGCCGCTGGGCCCACTACCAGCGCCCGGATGGACATCTTCGAGGACAGGTTCATCGAGACGTACAGGCCCGCTGTCATCATAGGTAAGGGCGGCATGGGTGACAGGACGGCCAAGGCGTGCCAGAAGTACGGCTGCGTCTACGGAGCCTTCACAGGGGGCGCGGCCCTCCTGGCTGCGAGAGGCATCAAGAGGGTCGTGGACGTATTCTGGCTGGAGGAGCTAGGTATGCCCGAGTGCCTGTGGGTGTACGAGGCAGAGGACTTTGGGCCCATGATCGTCACCATAGACACCCATGGGGGCAACCTGACGGCGGACGTGAGCGCCAAGGTGAACGCTGCCCGTGACAGGATCATGAAGGAGATGAGGTAGATGAAGCTGGAGAAGATCGTAGAGGACACGGCAGTGGAGCTTCTGAGGATCGCTGCCACCGAGCTTCCCGTGGAGTACGCCGAGGAGATGAGGCGCCTCATGGGTGAGACTGAGGGCGAGGTCGGCAAGTCTCAGATGAGGAGCATCCTCGAGGACGTGGATATTGCCCGAGAGGGCTCGCTGCCCATGTGCCAGGACACCGGCGTCGTAGCCTTCATGGTTAAGCTTGGGGACGGGTTCCCCCTGAGGTCAGACATAAAGGACGTGCTGGTGAAGGCTACAAGAAGGGCGACCGATGAGATACCCCTCAGACCTAACGCCGTGGACATGTACAAGGGCAACACGGGGGACAACGTAGGCTTGAGGGGGCACGTACCAATCATATACTTTGACCTGGTTCCCGGCGACAAGCTGGAGCTCACGGCTATGCCTAAGGGGGGCGGCAGCAGCAACGTGGCGAACCACAGAATGCTGAAGCCGGGCCTAGGCCTCAAGGGCGTCAAACAGTTCGTGGTGGAGGCCGTAGCCCAAGCGGGCAGCCTGGGGTGCCCGCCTTACTTCGTAGGTGTGGGCGTGGGCGGCGGTGAGGACTATGTTATGAAGCTTGCTAAGGAGGCGCTGCTGAAGCCCTTCAAGGTGAGGAACAGCGACTCGGAGATCGCGGCCGTGGAGGAGGAGCTGCTGGCCAGGCTCAATGAGCTAGGCATAGGCGCCATGGGGCTCGGCGAGGGGCCGAGCGTCCTGGATGTGCACGTAGAGTTGGCGGCCCGCCACCCTGCGTCACTGCCGGTGGGGGTGGTCATCAGCTGCTGGGCGTTACGGCACGCGAAGGCAGTAGTTTTATCCGACGGGTCTGTCCGGGTGACTAGGGGCGCATAGCCTCTGATACCCTTTTAAACGTCTCCGTCTTCTTTGAAGCGTTTTGACCGAGTCATGGACCCTAGCCATAGAAGCCTTAAGCTGGGTCGAGCTTAAGCGGCTAAACGA
>DATKWY010000226.1:0-2347 GCA_035529295.1 Candidatus Desulfaltia sp.
TCGATGTCCATGACCTCCCTCTCGGCCAGGGGCGCATCCCCCGCCACAAAAGCCTTGACGAGCTCAGCCGCGGCCCTGGGCGTGGCCGCGAAGACGGCGCTGTACATCTTTACGCCCGAGGGCACCCCCAGGACCGGGACCCTCATGTCCACGGCCTCCACAACGTCCACCGCGGTGCCGTCTCCCCCCACGAAGACCAGCAGGCCTACTCCGGCCTCCTCCATGGCGGCCGCCGCCCTCCTAGTGTCCTCCGCAGACGTAGGGGCACCCGTGGGCCTCCCCAGAACCCGGTGATTGAAGCCCAGCTCAGCCAGGAGGCTCTCCCCCATACCACCACCCCACGTAACCCACTCCGCGTCCAGGGATGCGAGAGGCTTCAGCGCCTGGAGCGCCCTGTCGTGGGCCTTGGGCTCGGCCCCCCTCTCCACGGCCAACCTCAGGGTCTCCTCGCCGTCCGTACCCTTCAGGCCCACCCTGCCCCCCATCCCCGCTATGGGGTTGATTATCAATCCCAGCAACATATGTAGCAGGTGAATGATCATCGCTTAAATAAAAGCCTCGCATATCCTAGTTAGCGGAGTCCGATACACTTGACAGAGAACCAGCCCGCGGCCAGCGGCGCACAATTGGACATACTAGAGAAGGTTAGACTCTCAAGGATCAGGGCCATGGAGGTGGGCGTCCTATCCATAATCATAGTCATAGCCATCCTCATCAGGGTCCAGCCCCTCCAGTACGGAGCCTACTTCACGGCCTACGACCCCGACTTCCAGTACAGGGCCACCAAGTACGTGGCCGAGAACGGGTTCGCGTCCTGGTGGACATGGCACGACACGTTGAGCTGGTACCCCATGGGGAGGAACGTGGCCACCTCAGCGTACCCCGGGATACCCTTCTCAGGGGCCTTCGTATACATGGTGGCGAACGCCATGGGCCTGGACGTCTCTGTCTTCACGGTCGGGCTATACTTCCCCATACTCATGGCGTGCCTCACCTGCATACTGAGCTACTACCTGGGCAAGGAGCTGAGCGGCAGAGCCGCGGGCCTCTTCACTGCCCTCTTCATGGCCATAAACCCGGCATTCATAGCGAGGTCCACCTTCGGGTTCTACGACACCGAGAACATAGGCATATTCGCCATGGTGGCCATCAGCCTCTTCTTCCTCAGGTCCCTGGACGAGACCAGAGCCCTGGAGCGCAGAGCCGCCTACGGCGTGCTCTCAGGCCTCTCCCTGGGCTACCTGTACGCGTCCTGGGGCGCGGCCAGGTACATGACAGGGCTCCTGGCCCTTTACATGCTCATAATGCTGTACACGGAGAGGTTCCAGTTCAGGCACATCGTCTCCTACTGCCTCACCATAGGCGTAGGGTACCTCATAGTCATCTTCGTGCCCAGACTGGGCGCCAACTCCCTGATGACCATAGACCACCTGGCAGCCTTCGGCCTCGTGCCCATGATGCTGGTCTACCAGTTCGTCCGGGACAGGATCGACGTCAAGACGGTGGCCAACCTGGCGGGGGGCCTGGTCATACTGGGCATAGTGGGCCTGTTCCTGCTACCCGCCGTGGGCATAGAGATACCCATGACCTACAAGTTCCTGAAGGTGCTGAACCCCTTCACATCAACAGACAACGCCCTCTACCTGTCGGTGGCCGAGAACAAGGTGATAGCCTGGGCCAGCCTGTTCAATGACTTCGGCACCATCACCATCCTGGCCGTTGTGGGCACATACTTCAGCGTCAAGAGCCAGAATGATAAGAACATCTACGCGTCGTTGTTCTTCCTCACGGCCCTCTACTTCGCCGGCGTCATGGCCAGGCTCAGCCAGGTGCTGGCGGCCCCGGCCTGTGTTATGGGAGCCTATGGCCTCGTGGAGATCGCCAGGCCCTTCATAGGCGCCTCCGTCGCTGAGGAGGAGAGCAGGGGCAAGAGGAAGAGGAGGACCGTCTTCGGCGTCAACAAGACCATGGGGGCCGCCTTCATCGTCCTGGTGACCCTGAGCCTCACCCCCAACATATGGAGCGGCGTCACCTCCGCCGACGGCCCCACCAGCCTTGCCAGCAGCGCCATCCCCTACATGTTCAACGGAGCGTACCCCAACGACTGGCCCCTGGCCCTGGAGTGGATGAAGAACAACGTGCGCGACGACGAGGTCGTCTGCAGCTGGTGGGACTACGGGTACTGGATAGCGGCCATGGCCGAGAGGACCACCATGGCGGACGGAGCCACCCAGAGCGAGCACCAGATCAAGAACATAGCCAACATCATGATCAGGCCCCAGAACGAGTCGAATCAGATACTGAAGAGGTACGGAGCCGACTACATAGTGGTGTTCTTCACCTTCAA
>DATKWY010000227.1:0-3015 GCA_035529295.1 Candidatus Desulfaltia sp.
CCCGTGGTTAAAGTGGTCCCAGCAGATTACGTGGGCCAGGGCAGCGGTGGGTCCCCATCCGAGGCCAGCAACTGGGATCTGATGACCCAGAGCCCAGACGCCGTGGAGTACCTGAAGGACCTGCGACTAGGAGACCTGGTACTTCTCAAGGACATCCTCAGCGCTTGGGGCCGAGGCTACTACGAGGGCGGCTCCACGGTGGGCGTGGTCAGCTGCGGTGCCAGCGGCAGACTGGGCCAGGGCATCGGGGTGACGGTGATCTTGACCTCCAGGGGCGGAGAGATGCTGCCCAAGCTGGACGCGGACGCAAACATCTCCAAATACCTGGGGCTGGGAGGCGATTAGGGTGCTGAAAACCAACAAGGACAGGCTGCTCGTTATGGCTGTTCAGGGTGAGATCGTGTCACCCTCCAGCTCAACATACCGAGCCCAGTGGGACGGACAGCCCAAGTTAAGCCTGGGTATGGGGGGTATCAAGTACAACTTGAAGGTGGGTGACCTCTGCTTCGGGTGGGCCAGCGGCGACCATGTGGAGCCCGGCGTCACCATAAGGGGCACCGAGAAGCCTAACCCCAGCGACTGCGCCCTGGCTATACTTGCGTGCATAGGCAACGAGGCTGTGGCTGTGAGTGGAGAGAGTAAGGGCGCCAGGGGCGTCTTCACGGGCCGCCACGCGGGCTCCGACGACATGATCCATTTCAGCCAGGAGGACTTGGAGAAGCTGGCCATCGGGGACAAGGTCCAGGTTAGGGCGGTGGGGGCCGGGATGAAACTACTGGACTACCCTGACATCAGGGTGAACAAGTGTAGCCCCCGGCTCTTGGAGTCCATGGGAGTGGAGGAGAAGGGTGGCAAGCTTGTTGTGCCTGTGGTGAAGGAGGTGCCGGGTTTCCTCATGGGCTCCGGTATAGGCTTCAGCTCCAACACCGAGCCTGTGGACTATGACATCCAGACCACGGACCCCAAGGCTGTAAAGAAGTACGGCTTGGAGTCCCTGAGGCTGGGGGACATAGTGGCGCTCAAGGACCAGCTCTGCGTGAACGGCCGCGGCTACTATAAGGGGGCGCTGACCGTAGGGGTAATAATCCACGGAGCCAGCGACTTCGCGGGCCACGGTCCCGGAGTCAACCCCATACTGAGCACAAAGGACGGTAGACTGGCGACCAGGATCGTGAAGAAGGCTAACATAGCTGACTTCTGGGGCTTAAAGTAGCCCCCATCTTGGGTCTAAATCTTTTTTCTTAGCGAAGCCAAACCCTCATGGGTGGAAGAAAATTATGGCAGCCTCACGGTGTGGTAGTTCCAGTTTTTCTGGATCACAGGCTTCGCCTTCGTGAGGATCAGGTTGTCGTTCTCCAGCACATCCTCGTCGGCGCTGGCAGCCACCACCTCACCCACTATGAGGGTGTGGTCGCCGCAGGTGTGGGTCTGGACCACCCTGCACTCTAGGTGCCCGTAGCACTCAGCTATGAGGGGGCTCCTGATCTTCTGGGCGGGTATGGGCGTCAACCCCGTCTTCTTGAACTTGTCTCCGTCGCGGCCGCTGATTACCCCGCACTCGTGCATCTCCTTGATGATGTCTGTGGTGGGGACGTTTACGGCGAACTCGCCCTGCTCAAGGATGAGGCTGTGGCTGTGCCTCGGCGGAGCCACGCCAATGCAGACCAGTGGCGGCTTGCTGCTGATGTACATGAACATACCCAGAGTGATGATGTTTGGAGTCCCATCCTCGTCCACGCAGGTGGCGAGAACCACTGATGTTGGCGGTCCACCCTGAAGGAATTTGCCGGGGGGAAGACTCTTCTTCATGAGTAGTAATATGAGGCCAAGCTACTTATGGGCTGCGGGCGGGGAAACCTATCCAGCCTTCAATCATGGGTGATGGTGTGTGCTTCTTCTCCCTGCCGTATCGTTCGAGGGGCTTCGTAAGGTGCCTGTGGGCGTCCCTGTCTGGGAGGTAGACACCTGGTTTCAAGTCCCTTGGTTTACTGATTGGAACCTTTACGAGCCCCCTGTCCCTGTGACCACACTTTTTACACCGGTAGCCCTGGCCTTGGCCCATGGACTCTGTTGATCCACCGCACGCGGGGCAACGGGGGTTCATGTACTCCACGTCGTCGGCGATGTCGAGCACCTCCAACTTCTCGATGTTCAGGGTGACTCCGCCCTCAGTCTCCCTGACGCCTCCGTATATTCTTAAAAGGTCCCCTGGGATGAGGGCCCAGACGATGTGCCTGAAGCCCCCTGTGGGCTCGTAGGCGGCGCAGTCCACCTCCTCCGACCCGTCGGATACTTTGAAGATCACGTGGCCACCATGAAGGGTCTCAGGGATACTAATCACCCTAGCCTCTACCACGGCGGGGTTGAAGGGCCTGAGTTCACGTACCTTGACTGGTGCACCGAAGTGGGCGTCTGTCCCCTGGTTGCTCCTGTAGATCATCCAACGCTCCACGGGCTCCAGCGCCTCCACCATGGTGAAGGCCCGGTACACTGCTTCGGCGGTTTCCCCCCTCACGCCGTACAGCACAGGATCGGGGCCATGGGGGGCGATGAGTGGGCGTCCCTCCTCATCCACGTTGTTAAAGGTGACATCTCCGAGGGCACGGTCCATCCCGCGCACCGACTCAGCGTCCACCCGCCTCCCCCGACCCCAGTTCTCAGGCGTCCTGTAGGTCAGAACCTCGTAGGTGTGGTCCCCCTCCAGGGTGCCCCCCACCGCGGCCAGGGCTCCGATGATGCCCCTCCGGTTCTTCCAGCCCACCGCCGCCATCCCATGCCCCTCTATGATGGCCTCCGCCTCGAGGAGGCTCACGATCTGCTTCACCGTCCTGTCGCTGAACTCTTTTACTTCCGGGGGCACCTCACCGACGTGGTACACGACGCCGGGGTTAGTGTTATCGCACCAGAACTCCCCGTACCTGTCCACCAGCTCTAGGGCAGCCTTCTTTGCCTCTCCCTGCCTCGCCTCGTCCAGGTTGAGTCTGAGGCACACGGAGGCGTTGCCCCGAGTCTTCC
>DATKWY010000228.1:0-4200 GCA_035529295.1 Candidatus Desulfaltia sp.
ACGGCGCCATCTTCTCCCTGGTCTTCGGGCTGGTTCTTGGTAACAGCGTGGAGATAGGTGGGATGCTGCGGATGCAGGAAAGCGTGGAGGTCGGCAGCATGATGAGGAAGTTCATGAGCCAGATGAGCTTCTTCATCCGAACCTACTTCTTCGTGTACCTGGGCCTCATTCTGTTCATAGAGAACTACAGCATCATCATATACAGTGCGTTGATCACGGTACTTCTTATAGCTGGTAGATTCATCTCAGTGGCCCTGACAAGCATCGGTGACGCGGAGCTGAAGGGACAGAGAAACGTTTTGGTGGCCATGATGCCCAGGGGGATAGCGGCTGCCGTCATGGCTCAGCTGGCCGCGTCGTCAGGGGTCCAGTACGCCTACATGATGCCGGACCTGATCCTCATCATCATTATCCTGACCGTGGCTCTGTCCAGCGTCTGGAGCTCCGTTTTGGAGAGAAAAATAATGAGAGATGTTTCAGCCCAGGAGGCTGTTGAAGAGAAGCTTGAAGGTGCCGCCGGTCTGGCACCTGTGCTGGCACCTGAAGCCGATGAGGACCGCCCTGCCCAGCCCTGACTCGGCCTGAAGCGCGGCGATCTTGTTGGCCAGCATCCCCTCGCCCACAAGCCACCCCGACTCCAGAAGATCGGACTCAGGGTAGCTGGCTATGACGCTGTACTTGTGGTTGTCCGGGCTGGGAATGATCTTGAAGGCCGGGCTGTTCCAGAATAGAGCCAGGGCCTCCTCCTGCATCCCGTAGGCCACCGGATGCTCCGTGTCAACGTCCATGTGGATGGTGCTGCCGGGGCAGTGGAACTCCCTGCTGGGCACCTTCTCCAGGACGTTGGCCACCTTCAGCTCCAGGACCTCCACGGCGTACATGCTGGAGTCTCCGAGGCACACCAGGGTCCCACCCTTCTCCACGAACTCCTTCAGCGCCTTCTTACCCTCGTCGCCCAGGCCGCTCCTGTATTCCGGTGGGTACTCGGGGAGCTCCCAGCCCTGCCGGTTCTCCTTCCACCACTTCTTCAGCTCGTCGCCGCCGGTGATCATGGCGGGGGGGTCGCTGGGCAGGATGATGACGTCGTAGCTGTCCCTGAGGCTCCCCTTCTTGATCTCCTCGTCCATGAGGGTCGCGTAGTTGAAGCAGTACTGCTCCAGGCAGAGGCGGGTCCAGCCCTCGTCCATGTTGCCGCCCCAGTACCGCTGGTACATTCCCACCCGCTGGGGCTTCACCGCCCTAGTCTCGGCCCGTAGCTCGGCCAATGCGTGGAAGCTTACGCCCGTCGCCTCGGCGGCGCGGGTCAGCTTCTCTTCGTTTCCTGGCTCCACTATGAAGCAGCCTGGTGGCAGCTCGAAGTCCCCCGCCATGAGGGGTTCCGTGACCCGCTTAACGGGTACGCCCTCAGCTAGGAGCATGTTGACTGCCTTGAAGGCGTGGTTCTCCCGGGTGTCCAGGAGGTACCCCACCTTGCTGGACTCGTCCACGGCGCCCACAGGAGGCTTGTAGTCCTGGAGGAGCTCCAGCTCCACCTCCGTTATGTAGCCCACAGGGTAGACATCCACTCCCATGAACTCGGCCATGGTGTCCGTGGCCGTGTCGTAGGGGCGGTGAGGACTGCCGTCGGGCATCCTGGTGAAGCTGTCGTCGGGGAACCTTGTGCGGCTCAGCAGCGTCTTCACCAGCCCCATCTTGGGCTGAGCCAAGGGGATCACGTAGCTGCCCTCCTCGTAGACGGCCCCGTCCCCGGTAAAGGGGTTCTTGGCCCTGTACATCTCCAGTTTCTGGGCCATGAGCTTCTCCACCATGAGCTCCATGGTGCGGGGGTCGTGCTGGGAGGCCGGGATCACGTAGGCCGTGACGGGGTCCTCGGCGCCCCGCTGGGTCTGTCTCACGGCCTTCTGGTACGCGTTCCACAGCACAGTCTCCTTGTTGCGAGCCATATGGTCCAGGATGGCCCAGGCGCTGATCTTCTGCTGCTCCACGATGTCCCTGAGCTTCCACCAGCCGCCCGGCCACGGGTTGGGGAAGTTTGTGGTGGGCTTGTAGTGAGGCATCATCCTGGTGCCCACCAGGGTGCCCGCCTTGGTCTCCTCCTTCAGCTGCTCCGGGTGGATGAAGAGGGGTGTGGCCAGCTTGGCTGACGCCGACTCGGTGAGCATGCTGGGTATGTTGTGGTAGATGCCTATCCAGTGGAAGCCCAGGTGGGCCCACCCGCTGAATATAGCCGCGTTCACGATACCGCTCTTACCAGCCTGCTCCAGCTTGTAGGCCATGTGAGCCCCGTACCAGGCCAGCTCACGCCAGACCAGAGGATCGCCGTAGGGGTGGATGGGGTCGCTATAGGGGGCGACATAGAGGCGGGCGCCGTAGCTGCCCATGTGGTGGTGGTCCTGGTAGGCCTGGGGAGGCCAATCGTGGAACATGAGTCGGGCCATGTACTGGGACTCCACTATGTTGGTGGCGAAGGCGTCCCTGTTGTTGTCGTGGCCCGTGTACTTGTGGTACAGGTAGGGCGGGCTCGTGCCCTCGTACTCTGTGCCTAGGTACTTGTTGTACCAGTCGGTGACCATGACCTGGCCGTCGGGGTTGAAGCAGGGCACCATGACGCTTATGACGTTGTCTCTGATGCGTCGGGTCTCATCGTCCTCCCCGGTGATGAGCTCGTAAGCAAGCTCCGGGGCCATCTGGGTGCCCCCGATCTCCGTGGCGTGGAGGCTCATGCTCTGGATGACCACGGCCTTGCCCGCCTCCACCAGGGGCCTGGCCTCTTCCTCTGTTAGCTCCCCAGGGTTGGTGAGGGTGATGTTGATGTCCTGGAGCTTGTCCAGGTCCTTCATGTTAGCCTCGCTGGTGATGAGCACCATGAGGAAGGGGTGTCCCTCGGTTGAGGGCCCCATGTCCACAACCTTGATCCTCTTGGACTCCTTCTGGAGCCTCGTGAAGTACTCGACTATCCTGTCCCACCGGGCGATCTTCCCTTCAGCCCCCAGTTTATGGCCGAAGAACTCTTCAGGTGAAGTTATTTTCTTCGTCAATCTAGAATCAGAAAAACTATTTTTCCAAAATATTTAACGCTATTGATAAAATACGCCGTTTTCTTATTAAGAAAAAATAAATATTAGAGATTTTTTAGTAACTATGTTCTCCGTGGGCAGTTGTCTCCGATTCCACTTTTTACGGTTCCTTGCCACCCAGCCTACCGCCGCCACATGAACCAGCACCATAAACCAGGCACACCACTGAAACGTGGTGAAGCATCTCACCGAGGATAAGCATTTAATAAAAGATGGAATTTTTTTTCCGCCTTATCCCGTGCCAGCCGGGATAAGCCATGCAGCTGAGAAGGTACCAAGCTCACCTAACCTGAGCCACGGCAAATGGTGGGGGGTCACCACGGAAAAACCGTGAACGGCCGCCCCGGGCCAAAAGGAGCCCTGGAAACGCGCCTTTACGATTCCATTCCATACAAAACGCGGGCCATTCAACACATAAACGCGGCGCAGAATGAGCGCCTGATGTGAAAAAGGTTGGGGGTATCAATTAATGGCGAATCTTTTTATTATCATATGGATGCCCGACCCTGACGGGGCCGACGAATCCCAGGTGCGCCCATGACAGCGGCACCGAGCCAAAGCAGAGAAAAGCCAAACCCCTCACTATTATAAAGACCCAAAATGTTTTTACAAATTTATTTAAAAATACAGAAAATAATCATTAAAACATTTATAGTAAATACAGACACGTTATTTTTGGGGAAAAACAATTGACACTAATTGTTGAGGGCCGACTCATCGGCCTTTTAACCCTAGTCGTTATCGCAGGATCAATCATCTACTACATGCAAAGAGCTTACTCAGGTAAAATACCTAAACTCAGGAGACTGCAGGCAGTCGACGTCATCGACGAGATCCTTGGTAGGTGCGTGGAGA
This sequence comes from Candidatus Desulfaltia sp., assembly GCA_035529295.1. Lineage (GTDB taxonomy): Archaea > Thermoproteota > Bathyarchaeia > TCS64 > TCS64 > RBG-16-57-9. Next base: position 3,933 of record DATKWY010000228.1, read on the forward strand.
TGGGGCGCCCCGCCTACTACCTAATGGACACCGTGACCATGGATAACCCCAGCGTGCTGGCGCCGACGGTGGCCGCCTTCCAGATCTTGGCCTACACGGCTCGAAAAGCCGCCAACTTGGGCTCTAAGTTCTTCGTCCCCGTTACCCAGGGTCTGGCTTACACCATAGCAAGCGCGCGCAGGTGTGCCGCCTCATGGCGATGATCAATGGCGCAGAGGACATAAGCAAACAAGCCGTACTGGACGCCTTGAAGGCAGTGGGAGATGAG
>DATKWY010000229.1:0-4893 GCA_035529295.1 Candidatus Desulfaltia sp.
CAATATTTTGCTATTGGGAAGGTAAAACCCCTGATGAAATAATCGTACGTGTTTAGCTCTTGTTCCATTCTTGGGTGAGGGCTTCGCCTAGGGCTTGGGGTAGGTCTTTGCCCTGCTGTTTCCAGGACGCCAGCACCGTCATCACCGTCTCATAGATCCACGTACCCTTACCGTTCCTGAAGCACCCCATGATCCTCCTCTGCACCACACTCTCCCTCAGCGCCCTCTCAGCCCTGTTATTCGTCGGCTCCACACCCGGCACCGTGAGGAACGTGAACCAGTAGTCCATGCCGTTCAGCACCTTACCCGCGAAACGCCTCACCTCCGCAGACTCGTACGGCCTCCCGGCCAGATCCATCATCACCTTCCTCGCCTCCCCGGCGAGCCCCTCAGCCACCCCGGGCGGAGGCTTATCCGTGGCCCAGCAGCGGAGCCCGCCGTACAGCCGGTGCAGCGCCTCCGCGAGGGGCCTCGCCTCATCCACGTGCTCCGCGAGCCAGTCCGCCTCCCTCAACAGGTGGGCCCAGCACCTCTGGATCAGGTCCGTGAAGCAGGGATAGCTCCGCCACCCGTCGCAGACGATGACTCCGTCGAAGTCCATCCCCAGGACCTCCTCTAGAACCTTCTTCCCTCTGCTCTTCCTGATCACGATAAGGACATCCGTCTGGGTTGTGAAGACCCATATCCAGTACCGGCGTCCATCCACCCTGACGCCGGTCTCATCCACGTAGACCACAGGAGCGGAGCGTATCCGCTGGAAGATCCGGGCGTACTCGGGCAGCAGCCACCAGGCCACCCTGCGGGTGATGTCCAGCACCGTGGCGGGGGTCACTGATAAGCCGTAGGTTCTCTCCAGGGCCTCGGAGACCTTCCGGTGGGGCAGTCGCATCATGAACTTCATGAGGGTGGCCTGCACCAAGGCGTTCTTGCCGAGGCGGCCGCTTGGTGGGCAGTCCGGGTGCCTGGAGGATGTGTGGGCGCCGCACTCCGTGCACTCCCACCCGTACTCCAGGTAGTCTATGGTCTGTTTGGGTGCTGGGTTGCTGATCTCTTCCACGACGTGGTGGCCGACGAGGCACGGCTCCCCCAGGGGCGAGCCACAGTAGGTGCACCGTTCCTTCCGGGGCGGCTCTACCACCAGGTCGGGCTGTGGCCTGGGCCTTGTGCTTCCCCGGTGTCCTCTGGGTCTGCCGGGGAACCGTGGTCCTCCGCGGCTTCTGCGGGTGGGGTAGTGTCTTCTGGAGGGTGGGGTGTGGGGGTTCTCGTATGCTGCCAGTCTGCGCCGTAGCTCCGCGTTCTCCTGCTCCAATCTGGTGAGGGTCTCCTGGAGCCTGGTGCAGTTCTGGCAGGTCATTCCTTGCAGATGACTAGGTACGCTCTTTTTCCGATGTACTGTTTGGGGCAGTCTACTTTGGCGCTGTTTCCAAAGGGTGTGACGGTTTTCTCTATGAAGCCGAGGACCTGGTCTTCGTGTAGTGTTAGTGTGCCTTGGTCCAGTTTAATCCTTCTCATAGGATATACAAGGATATCCTATGTTTATATGTTTTGTGGTGGAGAGGGCGTTTATTGAAGCATGTCAGAAACAGCTAAACACGTACCACTTGAGTATGGAGCTCCACGCCGTTATGATGATCTTACTCATCTTACATCGTCCCTTGATATTGTGAGCCTTCTAGCGCGGCAAAACCGTTCTTGAGCAAACAGGTTTCTTACTCGCGGCGCCGGGTTACTCAAATCCGTAGAACAGTGTTACATTATAATATTTTCACTATAATTATTAATATACATATATATGATGAAAATATTCCGAAAAATATTAATAACTTATATTTTTACATATGATATTAATAGCCATGCAGCAGAGAAAGATCATATCCCTGGGCTCATCCCTGGCCATAACCCTCCCGAGGAGCTGGCTTAAAGTCAACAGACTGGATAAGGGAGACGCCGTCACCTACAACTTACAGAACGATCAAAGCCTCTTACTCACGGCTGGGCAGGTGAAGAAGAGGAACTCCGAGCTGTCTCTCCTCGTTGACGAGGGGCAGAACTCCGAGGCCATAATAAGAGGCATAATAGCTGGGTTCCTCAACGGCTACACCGTCATTCAATTGAAGTCCAAGACGTATTTCACGCCCGAGCAGCAGAAGCTCATACGGACTATGACGAGCCGACTGTACATGATGATCGTGAAGGCAGACTCAAGCAACGTCACTCTGCAGACGCTCATAGATGAGTCGAACACACCCATCATCGCCAGCGTTGAGAGAATCTATATGATCACTATAGCCATGTGTAGAGACGTGTTACTCTGCATGAAGGACTCCGATTTACGGCTTCTTGAGGCCACCATCGCGCTGGAGGCAGACGTGGACCAGCTGAAGCTCCTAATATCCAGGCTCATCCGCGTATCAGTTAAAGACCCGGCCACGGCCACGAACCAGGCTCTAGACCCCCTGGACTGCCTGGACTATCAGGTGTTGGTGAACCACATAGAGAGAGTGGCCCACCACGTCTCCAATATAGCGTCAAACCTCCTGCTGATGGGGAATAGTGGGAACCGCATATCGGAGAGGATTCTACCAGTCTACCTCTCAGCAGCCGAGAAGGCATTCAACAACTACGAAACGGCGGTCAGATCCTTCATATCCAGGGACATCAAGTCCATCAACAAGGTTATCGACGATGAGTACCGGATCATGGTCATGTTTGAGGGTGTCACCCCCCTGCCTGAGCATCTATACGACGAAGAAAAGGACACTATCGTGAATCTGATACAGATAAGGGAAAGTGTAAACAAGATCAGCCACTACGCGGCGGCCATAGCGGAGATCACTATAGACCAGACGTACAAGACGCCGTAGTATGAAAAAACATAGGTTAAGAGGCGCTCTTCTGGGGCCTACTCTTGATCCTGTAGGCGAAGCCCTGGGCCAGAGCCACGAGCCTGTCGGGCTCGCAGCTGTTCACGTTGTATATCTCCAGCCGGTCTCCGCCCACGCCCAGCACCTCCAGGCTCTTCTTCATGTAGGCCACCCTGTCCTTGGCCTTCCTGCTGCCGTCGATGTAGTGGCATTGGGACTCGGGGCAGGCGAAGACCATGACGCCGTCGGCGCCGTGGTCGAAGGCCTTCAGCAGGTGGAGGGCGTCCAGGCGGCCGCTGCAGGGGACCTTGAGTATCCTGACGTTGTCGGGTATCCTCATCCCCATCTGGCTGGCCAGCTCCGAGGCGTACCCGGCGGCGCCCTCGCAGGCGAAGGCAACCACCACGGGCTCGTCCCTATCCTCCAACCATTTTGTAGGCTTCAGCAGCCCCTCTATGGCTGGGAGAATCTGCTCGTCCCTGAAGAGGCGGAGCTGCATGGCGGCCACGGGGCACGTCGCAGCGCAGATTCCGCAGCCCGTGCACGCTTCCACGTTTACCACTGGTAGCCCGAAGTCGCCCCAGTCGATGGCCTCGAAGGGGCACGCGCTGGCACAGGCTCCGCAGCCCACACACTTGTCCTCGTCCACCACGGCCTTGGTGAGCTCCACCTCTATCCACTTCTTGGACAGTAGGCTGGAGGCCTTGCCCGTGGCGTAGAGGACTTGGTTGAGGCTGTGCTGTATGTCCATGGGGCCCTGGCAGGCTCCTGCTATGTAGACGCCTGCGACGTTGGTCTCCACGGGGCTCAGCTTGGGGTTCCTCTCGTTGATGAAGCCCTCCTGGCCGATGTCGAGGCCTATGGCCTTGGCCAGGGCCTCGTTGCCCGGGGAGGCCTCCATGCCGTTGCTGAGGATCACCATGTCGGCCTCCAGCTCGGCGTCTTCACCGGCCTCGTCCTTGTATGTGAAGGTGAAGCCCGCCGCTTCCTCGGCCAGCTTCACGGCCTCGCCTCTGACGAGCCTGACTCCCCGCTCCTCCGCCTCGTAGTACATCCGCTCATAGTCCTTGCCGTTGAGCCTGATGTCCTTGTGGAGGATGGTGACCTCCGTGTCGGGCCAACGCTTCTTGATGTCCAGGGCGTGCTTCACGGCGATGCCGCAGCATATCCTGCTGCAGTACTCGTGGATGCGGAGGTCCCTGCTGCCCACGCATTGAACCATGAGCAATCTGCTAGGCGCCTCGCCGTCGCTGAGCCTCCTGAGGACTCCGCCCGTGGGTCCGCTCATGTCCAGGAGCCTGGCCAGGTGGAGTTGGGTCAACACGTCCGGGTACTCCCCGTACCTGTACATGCCCTTGGGGTCGAACATCTCGAAGCCTGTGGCCACGATGACCGTCCCCACCTTCAGCGTCTTCTCCTCGGGCTGCATCTCCAGGTCGATGGCGCCAACCGGACACACCTCGGCCAGCTCCTCAGGGTTCTCACAGTGCTCCAGATCCATGTACGGGATTCTGGGCAGGCTCTGGTTGTTGGGGATATAGACAGCCTTGCGTTTGCTGAGGCCCAGGTCGAACTCGTTTGGAGCTTCACCCCTGCACAGCTCTACGCACTTGTCGCAGCCTATGCACTTGTCGGGGTCTATGTATCTGGGCCGGGTCTCAATGATGGCTCTGAAGTTGCCCACTACGCCAGCCAGCTTCTTGAGGCTGCTGAGGGCGTGGAGCTCCACGTTGGGGCTCACCGCCACGGGGCTCCTGTACATGCCCTTGGGGTCGAACATCTCGAAGCCTGTGGCCACGATGACTGTCCCCGCCTTCAGCGTCTTCTCCTCTGGCTGCATCTCCAGGTCGATGGCGCCTACCGGGCAAGCCTCGGCCAGCTCCTCAGGGTTCTCGCAGTGCTCCATGTCCATGTATGGGATTCTGGGCAGGCTCTGGTTGTTGGGTATGTATACTGCCTTGCGTTTGCTTAGGCCTAGGTCAAATTCGTTGGGGGCCTCGCCCCTGCACAGCTCTACGCACTTGTCGCA
>DATKWY010000230.1:0-2333 GCA_035529295.1 Candidatus Desulfaltia sp.
GCGCACTCCATGGCGAAGCCTATGGCGCTGCCGGCGCTGATGGTGTCCAGGCCCAGCTCGTCGCACATCCTGTTGAGGGTGCCGATCTGCTCCAGGTCGCCGAGGCCTATGTTGCTGCCCAGCATGGTGACGTTCTCGTAGTCCAGCTCGCTCTCCTTGCCCTCGCTGTCCAAGATGGTGTTGCCGCAGATCATGTTGCAGTTAGGGCAGCCCCGCTGAGTCACGGTAGCCGCGTGGACGGCGTCGCCGTTCACGTTGGCTATGTGCTCGAACTGGCCCTCGCTGAAGTTGCGGGTGGGCAGGGCGCTGGCCGTCTGCATCATGTCGGCGGCCATCATGGTGCCAATCTTCTTCCAGTAGGGGAAAGCGTCGAACTTGGGTATCTTGTCGAAGCCCTTCCTGCCTAGGTCCTTGAGCATGGCCGGGTCGGCCGCGGACATCTCCTTGCTGCCCTTGAAGACGGCGGCCTTCAGGTTCTTGCTGCCCATGACCGCGCCCATGCCGGGGCGCCCTCCGGCCCTGCCCTTCTGGCTGACCACGGTGGAGAAGAGGCACTTGTTCTCTCCGCTCTGGCCCGTGAGGAGGGTGCCGGCGGCCTTGCCGTGCTTCTCCTTGAGCCAGTCCTCGGCCTCGTAGCTGTCCTTGCCCCACAGGTGGCCCGCGTCCAGTATCTCGACCTTGTCGTCCTCCACGTAGAGGTACACGGGCTTCTTAGCTCGGCCCGTGATGACCACGGCGTCCAGGCCACACTTGCGGAGGTTTGTGGAGGCTAGGGTGCCCAGGTTTCCGTCACCGTAGCCGCCCGTCAGGGGGCTCTTGGCTGCCACCACCATCTTGCCGCTGTTGGGTACCTGGAAGGCCGTGTAGGGGCCCGTGGCGAAGATGAGCATGTTCTCGGGGCCCAGAGGGTCCGCGCCGGGGGGGAGCTCGTCCCAGAGGAGCTTGACGGCGAGGCCCCTGCCTCCTATGAACTTCTTGGCTACCTCCTCGGTGTAGGGTGTGACCTTCGCAGTTCCTTTGGTGAGGTCTACCCTGAGGAGTTTACCGTTCCATCCTTTCATGGTTATCGTTTAAAGTGGGCGTGTGACGGGTTTAAGCCTTTTACCATCGACCTGCAGGAATGTTCAACTCGAAATGCGTGTTGGTGCGCTCCCAGTTCAGCTTTACGTGCAAATTATGATGATGACAGCTGCGTGGAAGAATGTGAAATTTTTTCGTGTTAATTTTCGGATTATTTTAATAGAGTCCGGTCGGTGTTCAGCCGCCCACCACGAAGGGCATGATGACAACGTCGTCCTCGTCGCAGAGTCTGGTCTCCACGCCGTCCAGGAGCTGGATGTTCTTTCCGTTCACCATGACTGCCAGGTCGGCGCCCCCGACCTTGAACTCCCCCAGGTATCCTTGGCGCGTCTGCCCCGCCTTGGAGGCTAGGAGGTTGGTCAGGTGGCGAACTGTGGCTCCGTCCTCTAACTCGATGTCGTGTTTGCTGCCGACGGTGGACGCTACGTCACCGAAGATGCGGACCCTGACCTTCATACCTGTATCTGGTGGCGTTGCGGTTGATAAACAATAGGTAAGGTCACCTGTTACGCTCTACCAATCCGTGCTCACGACGTCCCGAAGCGCCCTGTCCGTGGTCACCACGGTTGCACCGGCCTCGAGAGTGAGGGAGATAAATAACGGGCCGAAGCAGTTGATTCCTTCTTTTGGATAACCGCTGCGTCGTGTTTCTATGTTACTATGAGTGAACCCATCAAGACGACTGTGTCAAGAAGCCGCATTCCTGCGTCTAGCCACCTCCTCGGTGATCAGCTTGGTGGCCTCGTGGTCCTCATCCACCCAGCCCTGTAGCTTGGTTGAGGCTACCTCCCTAACGTTTTTTGGTAGAACAAACCGGACCTTAACGTCCATTTGACTATCTCACTCACAGTCAAGCCAAAACGATCCCACTACATAAAATAGGCGGATTATGTTGACTAGGAATCCCATTGAGTTGAAAAATGGGAGATTGTGTTACCTGAGCCTGGCCATGCTCTTCTCCAGGAAGCCCAGGTCCAGCCTCTTCAGGGCCTCCTTCGTCGGGATGCCCCGCTCGTCCCAGCCTAGGGTCTCGAAGTAGGCCAGGCGCCTGCGCTTCACCAGCTCCCGGTCCGTGGTCCTGCCCTTATAGGGGCCCGAGGGCAGGGGCTCGTAGAACCTGTCGGGGTTCTCGTCGTCCTTCACCGGCTCCCAGGTCACGTCCGGGCCTCCCAACATCAGCAGGGCCTTCTGCAGGGTCACTATCCTGGGCCCGTTGATCCTGCGCCACGTCTCAATAGATATGTCGTACCCGG
>DATKWY010000231.1:0-3586 GCA_035529295.1 Candidatus Desulfaltia sp.
AAATGTAAACTATGTATTACATTGGTGCTGCTCCTGGAGTGAGTCACACATTTTATAGCCTATGCACGGATCATGTACCAGAGAACTTGTCATGAGGCCGCCCTTCACAAAGGTCGACGGGAAGCTCCACATCGACCAGGCGTCGGCGGAGCAGATAGCCAACGCCCACGGGACACCCCTCTACGTTTACAGCGAGAAGAGGATAACGGACAACTACACCAGATTGAGGGACGCCCTAAGCAGAGCGTACCCCAGGTCCAGGATACTGTACGCGGCCAAGGCTAACACCAACCTGGCTATCCTCAGGCTGCTGAGGAGGCTGGGCTCAGAGATCGACGCCGTGAGCCCGGGCGAGGTGCACCTGGCCCTGAAGGCCGGGTTCCATCCTTACCAGGTCCTGTTCACGGGCACCAGCGTCTCAGACGAGGAGATGAGGTGGCTCGTCGAGCAAGGAGTCAGGCTTAACCTGGACTCCAGGTCTCAGCTGAGGCGTTTGCTCACATATCATTTACCTGATACTCTGAGCTTCAGGGTGAACCCGGAGCTGGGGGCCGGTCACCACGAGCACGTCATCACCGCGGGGGCCCACGCCAAGTTCGGGGTGTGGGACGAGGACGCGGTCAAGGCCTACTCCGAGGCCGCGGAGGCCGGGGTGAAGCGGTTCGGCGTGCAGATGCACATAGGGTCAGGGATCAGCGACGCCCACCACTACATCAGGGCCGCGGGCAGGATGCTGGAGATAGCAGCCAAGGTGCATGAGAGGCTGGGCGTCGAGTTCGAGTTCATTGACCTGGGCGGAGGAATAGGGGTGCCCTACAAGCCGGGGGAGGAGGAGGTGGACCTGGACGCCTTCCTGGGGGAGCTTGCCGGCTTCATCAAGGATAAGGTTGAGGCCTACGGGCTGGGCGACCCCGAGCTGTGGCTGGAGCCTGGCAGGTACATGGTGGCGGACGCTGGGGCGCTGCTTACTAGGGTCACCACCCTCAAGGATAACCCTTTCAGGCGCTACGTGGGGGTGGACGCGGGCTTCAACACCCTGGTGAGGCCGACCATGTATGGGTCCTACCATGAGATTCTGAACGCCTCGAACCTCAAGGGCGAGGAGGGTGTCTACGACGTTTACGGGCCCCTGTGTGAGTCGGGGGATGTCTTCGCCCGGGACAGGCCCATGCCTCACCCGAGGGAGGGGGACCTCCTGGCCATAATGGACGCGGGGGCCTATGGGTTCTCCATGAGCAGCCAGTACAACTCCAGGCCCAGGGCCGCCGAGGTCATGGTGTTGGGCGGCGAGGCCCGGCTGGTGAGGAGCAGGGAGAGCCTGGAGGACTTGGCCCGAGGTATGCCCTAGCTAGCCGTCCGTCTCTACAGGGTGATGGTTGTGAGGCATATGGGGACGAGCAGCCCCAAGGTTAAGGGGAATATTACCCCGGTGCCCTGGTTCTCTGTGAGGCAGCCCGTGGATATTGCGGCCTCCTTTAACTGTAGCCTTGGTTAGATTGGGTCGAAGGGCCAGATGGGGCGCGGAATGTTGGTGTACTTGAACCAGCTCAGGTTGGGGGATGTGAGGCCTGGGGCGTCCACCTCTATGATCTCCTTGCTGAAGGGCTCGTAGGCTGCCCTGAAGTGGCCGCGGCTCTTGAGCACCAGAATCTTCTTGTCTGTAGGCTCTATGCCGTTGCGCCTGTATATCTCGGGGTCGTTGGGGGCGTGGCTCTTCTCGGTGAGGATGATCTCTATGCCGTCCACGTCTATGACGGCTGTCCGGCCCACGTCGGCGGGGACGCCTACCGCCATGGCTTTGTGGATGAACCTGCCGTCGGTGATGGTGCGCACCGTGCCCTCCACTTTGACGGGTTTGCCGTGGTAGGTGTCAGTCTTGGCGCCTATGGGCATCCGGAGGGTGCCCTTGACGCCTACCTTTATGGCCTCGGCTACAGCCTCGGGGTCCTTTATGATGGCGATTCCCACGTTCCTGGCCTTCACCCTCATGAGCTCCCGGAGTATCTCGGTGCCGTCCCCTGGGGCTCCGCCGCCGGGGTTGTCGGCGACGTCTGCTAGCACTATGGGTCCTTCCGGTGCATCGACGGCTCGTTTCACCGCCTCCTTTATGGGTATGAGGGGCTTCAGGAACTGCTGGCGCATGGCGTACATCTTCTCGCCCAGCTGGTCGCAGAGGCTCTGAGCCAGCTTCTTATCGCCGTCGGTGACAGCCACCACGGCTGAGCCTGCGCGCTGCACGTCGGCGTAGGGGAAGGCGGGGAAGATGCATACGTTGAGGACCCCTGGCTTCTTCTCCATCTTCCGTGCTTCTTTGAGAAGCTCCACCATGGGGCCCTCGGTGGTTCTCTGGTTGATCGTCGGGGGCAGCATGCGTAGCTTCTTGTGGGCGACGACGGGTTTGAGTTCGCCTCTGAGGGTCTTGGCCATGGTCTCGGCGGCTTCGACGCCTCGCTCGTACATGTCTATGTGGGGGTTGGTGTCGTAGCCGTAGACTGCGTCGCAGTTGTCTATGATCTTTGGGGAGATGAGTCCGTGGAGGTCCAGGGTGATGATGATGGGCTTCTTGCCTACTTGTTTGCGTACTTCTTCCAGGAGGACGCCCTCGGCCTCCGGTACGTTCTCGGCGACCATGGCTCCGTGGAGGGCCAGGAGGACCCCGTCCACCTTCTCATCTTTGACGCCTTCTAGGATGGTGTCCACCATGCGCCTGTAGTCTGTGTGGTTGACTGGGCCGGCGGGGGTGGCGTGGGCTGATATGGTGAAGACCATGTCTGCGCCCTCTTTTTCGAGGACGTCTATGAAGCCGCCTATGCCGCTTCTGGTGCCTTTGAGGACTTTGGTGATATCGTCTCCGTAGAGGGGGTTGAAGTCGGGTAGGCTGAGCTTTACGGTGCTGAAGGTGTTGGTCTCGTGGGCTATCGAGCCGATGACTATTCTGTGACCTGTCATGGGTTTATGTTGGCTTGCAGGGATTAAAACATGAGGGGGCTAGGTCTCTACAACTGTGCCGCTGTGGCCGCCTTCGACGGCTCGTCTCAGCTCCTCGGGGTCTCTGCCGTCTATGAAGATGAGGGGCATGTTGATCCTGGCGGCCAGCTTCACTGCTTTGAGGTCGAAGAGGCCGTACTCGCCTGGGGCCTGTCTAGTGCTCTCCTTGATGATCCTCTCCAGCTGGGCGTGGGTCACCCTGTCGAGCTTCCTGGCCCCGGGGTTTGTCCGGGGGTTGGAGTCGTAGACGCCTGGGACGTCGGTGGCGTTGATGACGGCGTCTGATCCGAGGGCGCGGGCGAGGAGGACGGCCCGGTAGTCGGTGCTGCTCTTGGGCCGGTAGCCTCCGCCCACCCATATCTTGCTGGGTTGGCGATATCTTAGCTCCGTGGCCCTGGTGTAGACTCTGGTCTGGTCGGCTGCGTCGCCGAGGGCGGCTGTGAGGAGCAGGGCGTTTATGTGGGTGGCCTTGATGCCTAGCATGTCCTGGATTGTTCTTGAGGCGTCTAGGTCTTTGGCTACCTGGATGTAGTGGCGGGCGGGTTTGCCTCCTCCGCAGACCACCATGAGCTGGTGGCCGCTGTCGTAGAGCTGTCGT
>DATKWY010000232.1:0-2702 GCA_035529295.1 Candidatus Desulfaltia sp.
GCTCGCATCCTCTATCCGCTTAGCCACCCCGTCGTCGTTGGCGAAATAACCTATCGCGTGCTCCCCTAGAGCTATCTGCATGGCCCCCGTCAGGGTGGCGAAGTCGAACATGGCATTGGGCTTATAGTTCTTCGCAGCATAAGCCAGGGCGTCGTTCAGTATCATCCTGCCCTCCGCGTCCGTGCTGATCACCTCCACCGTGATACCGGCATAGGTGTCCACCACGTCCCCCGGGTGATACGCGCTCCCCGACGGCATGTTGTCCGTCGCCGGCACCAGGCCCACCACATGCAGGGGCAGCTTCAGCTGAGCCACGGCCCTCATGGCGGAGATGACTATGGCTCCGCCGGTCATGTCCGTCTTCATGAGCTCCATCCCGTCCCTGCCCTTCAGGCTGATGCCGCCGGTGTCGAAGGTTATCGCCTTACCGACAAGCGCCACGGTGTCCTTCTTCTTGTCCCCCCACTCCATTATGATGAACTTGGGGGGCTCCAGGGTGCCCCGGGCCACGGCCAGGAAGCTCTTGAGGCCCAGCCTCTCGGCGTCATCCCGGTCCAGCACCTTCACCTTGACCCCCAGCTCCTGGAGCTTCAGCGCCTCCTCCGCCAGCCTACTGGGCGTCACATGATTCGCCGGGCCCCACGACAGCCTCCTGCACATGTTCACGGCCTCCCCCAGGACCCTGCCCTGGAAGGCGCCCTTCGCCGGCTCCTCCTCCGCGTAGGGGCTGTAAAGGTGGAGCTCCTTCACCTGCTTGAACTTGTCCAGGCCCTGGGTCTTGTGGAAGGGGTCGTGGAAGCTCCCCATCAGGAAGGACTCCACCGCCGCCTCGGCCGCGTCGTCGGGGCTCAGCCCGCCCAGGGTCAGCTGGGTGAGGCTGATGCCCACGGCCTCCACCCCCAGCTCCCTGGCCCTCCTGGCGGCCTCCCCCAGGCTCTCCCTGACCCTCTCCGCCGTCAACTCGGCCTTCTTACCGAAGCCCACGAACATGACGCGCTCAGCGTACACCCTCCCCATGCTGTAGACAAGCGCCACCTCGCCCTTGGCCCCCTTGAAGTCACCCAGCTCCATGACGTTCTCAGCCAGCTCCGCGAGAGGCCCCGTGAGCCTCATGTTGCTGGGGTTCTCCTTCGCCTCCTCCACGAACCCTATGACCAGGAGAGGCAGCCGCGCCTCCATCGGCGTCGTCTTGTGTAGAACGATTTCCATGGCTGAAGCTTTGACGCGGACGTATATAAAAGAGGCTGAGGCTCCCAGAGTTGTGCACGTTTTCCTCTAATCATTGACCCATTTGATTAACTTCAGGGGCCAGCAGCCCACCCCATTCAAACATTGAGACAATCCAGGTAGCTGTGTCGCCAGAAACGTATCCCCGGATGATTCCGCAGCAGAGATACGATTTTATAATATTATACCCCCATTATTGGTGTAACCCCCGCACGGTGCAGAAATGGCCATAGAAGACAAGTTTCAAGGCGTAGTCAGCCACGTGGGCCTGGAACGGGACGAGGTCGAGTTCCTCAACTTCAACCTCACCCTGGGCATCCTGGTCAAGACCGATAAGAAGCTCACCTACAGCGAGGGGGAGCGCCTCATCAAGCGGCTCCAGAGGGAGCTCCTGGGTAAGAACATAGAGCTTGAGGCCGTGGCCGTGCCCTGCCCCGTATGCGGCAAGACCTTCAACACCGAGACGGGCATGAAGCAGCACCTCAGGAAGCAGCACGAGGGCGAGGAGGAGAAGCCCAAGAAACGGACGAGGAAGGCACCCGAGAAGAAGGCTCAGCCCAAGAAGGCGGCCTCCAAGAAGGGCTCACCCCGGAAGAAGACCACAGAATGAATTGTTTGAATCATACAACAATCGTATACTACTATAAACGCTTATATTTTCCGCGCCCACACCACAAATAAGGCGGACACCCCATGGGGCAGAAGAACAACAGGCTGGTCCTCCCGACACTGATACTGGCCGTCTCATCCATCGACCAGCCGTCCCTCATCGTCAACATAAGCCTCATAGAGATAGCCCTCCTCCACGGCGTCACCATCAGCGCAGCCGGGCAGATACAGAGCATCACCTCCACAGTCGGCCTCCTCACCGCCCTGGCCGCCAGCGCCATCAGCGTCCGGTACAGCTACAAATCCCTGCTCCTGGCCGGGCTGAGCATATGCGTCGCATCGGCCGCCCTATGCTTCCTGGCCCCAGCTTCCCGGCGCTGGCCGCCGCCTACGCCGCCATGGGTCTAGTGACAGGGTTGGTGACCCCCATGGTGTTCACCATCCTGGGCGAGTGCTACCCCTCGGAGCGGCGCCCACGCATGGTGGGCATCCTGTCCTCGTCCCGGACCTTCGTGTACCTGGTCATGGTTCAGCTCATAGGGCTGGTGGTGGGCTGTCTGGGCTGGCGCACCGCGTTCCTGGTGCTCGTCGTGCCCTTAGCTGGCCTAGGTCTCATAGCCTCCAGGATCGTCCTGCCGGACGTCAAAGGAGCCTCCAACATTGGCCAAGGGAGCGTCCTCGACGGCTTCAGAAGCGTCCTCGCTTCCCGACAGACCCTGGCCTGCCTGGCGGGCATCACCCTGGCCGCAGGGTCCTGGCTGGGCGTGGTCATCTACTCCGTCTCCTACCTGAGGGACAGGTTCACCCTGGCCCGACAGGACTCGTCCCTCATCTTCAGCGGCCTCGTCGTGGGCGTCCTGGTGGGC
>DATKWY010000233.1:0-3835 GCA_035529295.1 Candidatus Desulfaltia sp.
ATCGGCGTAATAATGGTGGGAATCGGAGCCTCACACCTTCGACGCTTCATCGGCAGGTACCCTAAAGAGGCTTAACCAGTTGACGCCCCCACCCAGCAACCCTGACCTGCCCCCGGTGAAGGAGATCGACAGGCTCATCCATGAGCCGGCCAGGCTCCTCATAATGGCCCACCTGTACGTGGTGGAGGGCGCCGACTTCCTTTACCTGATGAACCAGACGGGCCTCACCTTCGGCAACCTGAGCAGCCACATGACTAGGCTGGAGGAGGCCGGCTACATCGAGGTGGAGAAATCCTTCGTGGATAAGCGGCCTAACACCCGGCTCAGCCTGACGGATGCGGGGAGAAAAGCCTTCGACGAGTACCGGGCCAGCATGAAGGGCCTATTCGTGTGACCGCTGTCCACGTCCCCGGCACCCAGGCCGACGGTGGCGCTGCGCTGGGAAAACCTTGTATTTCGGTTGGCTGCATCATGTACGGAGTGCACAGACATGAGCTGCCACATCTGCGGTGAACCCGAGGAGATTCTGGTGAAGTGCAAGGTATGCGGCAAGGACTTCTGCGAGTACTGCGGCGACGTGGAGAAGAAGACGTGCTCCAGGTGCCTGAAGAAGCAGAGGAAGCAGTAGCTCCAATTTTTCTACTAAGTCTTTCTCAGCAGGTCACGGTGGTCCTTGATCTCGAGGCCGGCCATCAGGGTGCCCGGCAAGACTATTGTGGCGGCGTAGGTGGCTACCAGCTCAGGGTTCAGGTCCAGGCCGAGGACGACGATGGCCACGGACACCAGCATGAAGGCCGCGTACAGGTTTAGGGTTCTACGGATCACCCGGTTGACCCACTGGGGCGGGTATAGTTGGGTGAGGGTGTAGGGGTCCAGGGGCACACCCAGCTCCCGGTAGAGCTGCTCCAGACGTTCTCCCCAGTAGAGGAACCCGGCCTCCCCCATCCTGGGAATCTCCTGGGTGAAGGTTATGACCATGGAGGCGCTGCTACCGAAGGCGCTGATGTTGACCTCAATGTTCTTGGGGTTAACGTCCCTGACGCCAAGTTGGACCATGGGGCTCTTGGCGGGGAAATAAGCCTTGATGTGTTTGGGGGGCTTGGACTCCTGTATGGTGCAGGAGCTCTGGTAGAGCCACGACTTCACGGCTCCATGGAGCTCCTCAGCGGTCATCCCTCTGGCCACGGCTCTCTGCTGGTACGTTGTCCCTCTATGCAGCAACGTGTTTCATGTAGTTATTGTGGAATATAAAAGGGTCCCCGGGGGCGGGGTTTTGCACCCCCACTGCAATATTGCATGACGCTGTTAAAACAAACCCTAAATACGGCGGGTTATGCATTATGCGTGTAAGCCGGTTTCGTGTTGACCACCATGAAGGAAGCCATTGTTGTCGATGACCCCCTGGGCGGGGGCAAGGTAGAGGTACTCAGGTACAGCGACATGTTCAGCGGTGATCCCGCGCCGAGGCGCGGCAAGGTCAGGGACGTCTACGATCTGGGGGACCACCTGGTCATAGTCACCAGCGACAGGATATCCGCCTATGATGTCGTCTACCCTACCCTCATCCCCCACAAGGGGCCCAGCCTCCACGCCCTCAGCGAGTATTGGTTCAGGGAGACCCGGGACGTGATACCCAACCACTACGTGGAGACCCTGGGGCCCAGGGCCATGAAGGTAAGGAAGGCGGTGCGGGTGGACGTGGAGTGGGTGTGCAGGGCCTACCTTTACGGCTCCGCGTGGAGGGCCTACAGCAAGGGGGCCAGGACCATCAGCGGCGTGGAGCTGCCCGGCGGCCTGGTGATGGCGGAGGAGCTGCCCGAGGTCATCCTCACGCCCACCACCAAGGAGGACGCGGGCCACGACAAGGAGATCAGCAGGGCCGAGGCGTTAGCGGCGGGCCTGACCACCGGGGACGAGTGGGACGAGCTGGAGGAGGCCACCTTCAGGCTCTTCGAACGGTACGGGGAGGTGGCGAGGAGGGCCGGCTTGATCATCCCCGACTTCAAGCTGGAGTTTGGTAAGGTCAACGGCGAGCTCATCCAGATAGATGAGCCGCCCACGCATGACAGCGCCCGGTACTGGGCCGAGAAGTTTTACAGGGTGGGGGAGGAGCAGGAGGCTCACTGCCTGGACAAGGAGTTCCTACGCAGCTACCTGAAGAACAGCGGGTACATGGGGGACGGGCCGCCGCCGGAGATACCTGGCCCCGTGGTCCGTGAGGTGTCCAAGCGGTGCATAGCGTCATATAAGGTGATAAGCGGCCAGGCCAAGCTTGGTGACTTCGACCTCAGGACCGTTGGCCAGGTGATGGAGGAGCTGGGGTGAGGCCCCGGGAGAAGTGCGGCGTATTCGGAGCCTATTCACCGGACAAGGACGTGTTTCCTCTCCTGTACTGGGGGATGCTGGCCCAGAACCACAGGGGCCACCACAGCCACGGCTTCGCCACCTGCGGCGACGGCGTCGAGTCCTACACTAGCCTGGGGCTGATTCCCACTGAGAAGGCGCCGGGGGAGGAAAGCCCGGTCAGGGTGCTGGGGGGCCGGGTGGGGGTAGCTAACGTGAGGTACGCCACCTCCGGGTCGAGCGGCGTGGAGTCCCTGGTTTGTGACGCCATGCCCCTGGTGGTGAGGGGGGAGAGGCGGTGCGTGGCCGTCAGCTTCAACGGGAACATCGTGAACGTGAGGGACCTCCAGGAGAGGGTTGGGGCGGACCGGGGCAGCTCGGACACCCACGCCCTGGGCATGCTCATCCTTCAGACCCTTGAGCAGGGGGGAACCGTGAGGGACGCGGCCAGGGCCTGCATGGAGGGGGTGGACGGCAGCTACAGCATCGTTGGGATAACTGATGACGGGACGCTGTTCGCCTTCAAGGACCCTGTGGGCGTCAAGCCCCTGTGCTATGGCGCTAAGGACGGGGTTCACGCCTTCAGCAGCGAGAGCGTGGGCCTGGACATCAACGGTCTGGAGCATGATCACGAGCTAATCCCGGGAGAGCTGATGGCGGTGAGGGACGGCGAGGTTACTCGGGAGCAGGTGCTTCCCTGGAGGAGGCAGGCCTTCTGCGCCTTCGAGTTCGCCTACTTCGCCCGCCCGGACTCCAGGTTCAACGGTAAGTACGTGTACCAGGCTCGGGTGGATTTCGGCAAAGCCCTTGCCAGAGGCTACCCAGACAAGGTGAACAGGTGTGATGTCTGTGTGGGTATCCCGGAGACGGCCAACGACGCGGCGTATGGGTTTCACTTGGAGTCGGGGCTGCCCTGGGAGCAGGCAGCCAGGAGGCACCGGTTCGTCACCCAGAGGGCCTTCATCTCCGCTGCGGATGAGCGGGCGGATGTGATCAGGCGTAAGGTGAACCTGCTGGGGGACATGGTTCGGGGCAAGTACCTGGCCGTGGTGGACGACAGCATAGTGAGGGGGGATACCACCAGGGGTACTGTGAAGAGGTTCAGGGACGCGGGGGCCAATGAGGTGCACCTGTTCATCACGTATCCCCGGATAACCGGGCCCTGCTTCTACGGGATAGACATGGCCTCCTACTCGGAGCTCATAGGAGCCCGCATGGGGCCGGAGGAGATAGCGGCCGAGGTGGGGGCGGACAGCGTCAGCTACCTGAGCGTGGAGGATTATGTCCGGGAGACGGGGATGCCCAGGAACAAGCTGTGCCTAGGCTGTGTGACGGGAGAGTACCCGACGCCCATGGCCAACAGGCTGTCCAGGGAGATGAGGGACAGGCTTCGGAGAGGAGAAGCTGAGAGGGGCCGTATATACGAGTCCTAGCGGCTGAGGGCTCTGTGGGTGGTGTAGGCGGCTCTGGCTATGCCGTGGGCCAGCATGAG